>JBGQJH010000017.1:0-14449 GCA_041498935.1 Pyrinomonadaceae bacterium
GGGACCGAGAGGTCGGAGGTTCGAATCCTCTCGCCCCGACCACTAACCTCACACCTATCAACGTCACAGCCTTACTCGTCAAAGTGATTGCTTTCTGGCAGTGGCCAACTTGTGGACAAAAGAATCGGTAACCACTGAATGGCTGATGGAATCCGAGCGTCAGGAATTCGAAAACACGTGGTAATCGTCATTTGCCCTGGCCAGTAAGAGCGGGCACTCGGGTGAAAGACCGAGAGGTCGGAGCTTCGAATCCTTTCGCCTCAAGCAACCAAATCATCAACTTACGGCGCTCGCCAGCTGAAAATCAATTTCCCGGTCTAAGTTTCCCTGCTCCTGCGTTGTGCTGCTGGTTAATGCTTACTCCGAGAATAGCGGCGGCGCCTCCCACAATCGAGCCAATCACAGGCCCAACTATCAGATGCCAGGCGCCAGCCTGAAAAAGATCAGCAATCACGAAAGCACGCAGATCGGTCCAACCGCTACGGAAGAAGTCCTGGCGACGCTGCGTCTCGCTGCTCAAGGCGTGACAGCGACAAGAGCAATTGCCCAAAGCCGAAGCTCAACGTGAGTAGCATGCAAACAATTGCGCTCCACACTGCAGCAAACATACCGAAGGCAACTGCACCGGTCTTGTGTGCCGTCATGACCTCCGTCATCGAACCGGTTGTTCTGCTAATCGTGTATGTGGTTTTCGTCGTGGCGGTGACTCACTCCACGGCTTTGTGGTCGCGCAATACGTTTGCCATCTCGGGTTGTTTGTACTCCAGCGCAATGGTCAAGGGTGTCTTGCCATTATCGTCTTTCGCGTTCATGTTAGCACCGTGGTAGAAATAGCTGACCACGCCAGAAAGGATGAACTTGAGTTTCGCAGTCAACGAAGATTTTTCGACCAATGTTCATCCCTGGCTAGTCATCCCAAGCCAATCGAGGGACTCCGTTGGGCGGGCACCGCCTATTAAGAGAGCCTACTCAGCTTGATTGAAAATCATGTCGCACCCAAATCAGGGCGACCGTCATTGTGATTCCCACAATCGTAATCAGAGAAGCGCCAATTAGAAATGCGAGGGACCGAAAATGTTCTGGTCGCATCACTAAACCAAGCACTATCGGCAAACTTAGAATGGTCAGCCCGTTGGGCAAGACTGATGACCCACGCCCAACGCTCGCCGGCGCGTATCCCTGACGCACAATAGATCGTGATGAACCCGATGGGAATGAGCAGAATGCCCATGACGATATGATTAAGGAGGAAAGGTGGCGAGACAATCAGCAATTCCTTAAGCGTCAGCACTCGGTCAAGAATAACGCGCTTCAAGGTGGGCGTCACAATAAGATGGATAGCCGCCGCAAGTAGCAACAGACCACCTGTCACTGTTATTACTCGAGCGGCGATAGATCGCCGATTCATATTTGCGCCTCACCAGCTATAAACGTGCTTTGCCACCGTAAACTCTACAATTGCTCTGCGACGAATGTTGCACTTGAGAAGCGCCCAACTAGGTATTGTCGTGCCGCGTACGAGGGGCAGCCACAGAAAAAGAAATTTGCGCGCCTGGTCTCTCGTGGACACGAGTTGAAGATCCGCTCCACCTGGGGCACACTCTCTTTTTCAAAGTGCCTTATATTTTCATTTCTGACGTACCTGATCGACCGAAAGTACCGTGGTTGGTTGCCACTTAAGAGGAGGTTGGTCGTATGGATCCTGATCCAATGCAGTATGTCGAAGGGCAGGACGATGATGAGAAAAACAAGGACGTGACGGATGCTAAAAGCTCGAGGAGACTGAATACGCTCGTAGCGATTTCAGTTGCGCTCCTGGCTACCTTCATGGGCATCTGCAAGGTCAAAGACGACAACATCGTTCAGGCCATGCAGCAGGCCCAAGCCGATAAGATTGACAATTATTCATGGTATCAGGCACGCAACATAAGGGAAGAGATTGCCAAAGCAACCATCGCCGAACTAACTGCACAAGCGGCTTCGGCACCCCAGCAAGCACAGGCGGCATATCAGGAACAGATCAAGGCGTACCAGGCGATCGAGCAAGACGAGGCGGAGAAGAAGAAAATTCAGCTAGTCGACGCCGAAAAGGCTGACAAGACGTACAACGAACTCAATTATCACGACGATCAGTTTGATCTATCCGATGCCATGCTGGCCCTGGCTATCTCTCTGTTAGCGCTGACCGCACTGACACAAAAACGCTGGCTCTTCGTTCTCGCAATGGTCCCCACTTTCTTGGGCACACTCATGGGGTTGGCCGGGCTTTTTGGTTGGGCGATTCATCCGAACGCCCTCACAAGATTGTTGTCTTAGTGTTTTGGAAAACGCCGCATGAAAGACTTCCGACTTCGTCTTTACGCGACACGGATAAGCAGAGTCCTGGCCTGGGCGTTCGCCCTCTTACTCGCCGGCGCCCTTGGCGGTTCTGCCGCTAAGGTGCAAGCGCAAGATCAGAGCGCCCCAGACGAGCCAGACTTCATCGTCCCGTCCCGGCCCACTGTTTCCAACCCAGCCGAGTTTCAAAAGCCAGGCGTCTTGCAACTAGAAGTCGGCTACAACGCAAACTTTCAAGCTCCCGGCATCCATCTCCAACAAGACCTGCCCCTGGCGTTACGGTTTGCGGTTAGCAGGCGACTGTTGCTGGAGTTTGATGGAGACAGCCCCAGTTCTCAGACTGTTGCGGGTGTGAGAACGACCGGCGCAGGCGATTCGCAGCTTGGCATTCAAGTAGTGTTGCAACACGAGAAGGAATCGCGCCCCGGATTTTCGGTCGCCTATTACATCAAGCTTCCAACGGCAGATAGCGCCCAAGGCTTAGGCACTGGTCGAGTGGACCACAACTTCATCGCGCTGGTGAGCAAGAAGATCGGCGGGACGACGCTGGACTTTAATGCGACCTTCCTGTTTAGTGGACGCACCACTGATAACAGACATGCATCGAGCGGTCAGGGTGCGTTGGCAGCCTCGCACAACGTGACCAGGCGCGTAGGAATTCAGGGAGAGCTCAGCGGCTATTCCCGAAACGATGCACAGTCCGGCGCGATGTTGGCGCTCGGGGCAGTGACTTACCAGATCAATCGCAGATTAGTGTTAGACAGTGGATTACGCTTCGGCCTCACACATGATGCTCCACGCAGTGGCTTGTTCGCCGGACTAACACTTGGCATTGGCGATCTTTACAAACACCGCCACGCCAGACGCAACTGATTGCGCTTCCAATCAGAACTTCCGCCCTCGGGTTGACCCGTTTTTATCCTGAGGCTGATTCACTTCAGTGACTCGGGAGGCGGGCCCTCCTCGAATAACAGTTATCGAATAGGCCGGCAACTGCACTACCAAAGCCGTTGATCCCCGAAGCGTCCGGTGTTCTGGTGGCTGGTCCTTGATTGGGTAAGGCTCCTGTTTGTCAGCACTCAGCTCATACTGTTTCCTCGAGTATTGATACAAATCAATAGCTCCCTCAAATTCCGACTCTGAACCACTACTCTCATTATGAAACTTCACTTCTACTGTGTGTGCCCTGCTCGAATCTTTATTGAGCACCATCAGGGCCCACAAGCGGTCTGGACGGAGCACAGGATACGCTGTAACCAAGCTCTTATCTTGCAGCGCAGGTTCGTCCACGGTTGCAAGATATAGTTCGTGCAGACCATCTCCGGGTTGCGCCCACTCCTGAGTTAATAGTCGCGCCCCATAGTAAGTTGGCATTCGATGGCTTATGGATCCGTCAGCGCCGAGCAGAAAGAGCATGTTGTTACCGGAAGAGCAGGCAACTTCCTGAATAATCTCGTTGGGCTCGTAACCATAAAGAAATGTTTGTTCGCCTCCCAACGTGAGGAAAGTGGCGACGACGTCAGTGTTCAGCAACGCGCCTTCAATGTCCATTTCTGCCCGTCCGCCGAAAGCTGAGTATCCATATTCTGTGATTATCCAGGGAACGGCTCGAGTTAGTCCGGCGTCCCTCATTTGTGCGAGGGAATGTTTGAGCAGTTGAGTCTCTTGCGCCAATTGCGGCGCCGTGGGTTGGCACACGTCGTCGAAGGGATACCATTCAAACGAGAAAAATGTGTATTCGTTCAGGCGCCCTCGCTCCTTGAGGTGAGCGAGAAAACGCTTAAACCAGATAGGCTTCCCTGTTTGAGTTAAGCCAATCTTTTTACCCGGCTCAATATCCTGGAAACTAGGGCCGCCAAGTTTAAGTTTTGAGTCTACGGCGTGGATGGCTTTCGCGAACTGAATGTATAGAGCTGCGTAATCTTCCGGCGTTACGAACTGACCATCGGGCTCTTCACCTAGTTCAACTCGCTCGACTGGATAACCGCGAGCTTTCAAGTAACCAATCTCCGCCGCGGCGTTTTCAGGAGTGTCGTAAAGCAAAGGGACGGGAATCAGCATTGGCAGACCATTTATCAGACCGCTCTGAAAGACTCGGTCAAAGCCTGGCTGTTCTATCAGTTCGTCTTTGTCGATTTCGCGGTGCCAGGGATCCGTAGAAGAAACATAAATTGGCGTTTGGTCCCCATTGTCCGGCGCATGATTCATCTCATCGTGGAAACGACCTCTAGAGTCAAGACTTCCCACGGCGATCTCTCGAATTGCGTAACCCAGGTCATCACGCACGTCGGCAGAGCGTCGGATTGAAGTCCCTGAACTCTCTTTCATAAGTACGCGGACAAAACGAGTGGTTACTGGCTCAGGTGATAGTCGAAATGTGATTTGTCCGCCGGTGCCGGCAATAATTTTTCCTAGCGGGAACGTTTGCCACACATCGGGCAGAGCCTGGCTAATGTCATCTACGCCAGCAAAATGTCCATACTCCACATTGTACGCACGGGCATAGGGCTCGGCCCAATAGAGCTGAATAGCATTTATAGGTTTTTTAATTCCCAGATCTATTAGGACCCACTGAGGTAATTTCGAATTCTTTTCTCTGGTGAAATGCTGGTCCAAATAAGGATCACTCTTCCAGAAGCTGTTGAGGTCGCCATCATCAAGACGTGAGTAGCCGTCGTCATTGGCCTGATCGGTAGTGCTGCCGCGGCGAGGAAGTCGGTAACCATAACTCACAGAAATTGATTCGCGCGCCGTACGGTCGCCACTCGACGTCCAATAGCCCTGCCTTCGCCCCGGCTCGCTCCAAGTGCCATTCGGATTCCAATGCCAGGCTTCAACGGCCAGTTCGGTTCGCAGTCTGTAACTTAACGGCCTCAGACCCGCAGTCAGCATCTCCTTCACGTTCTTAGGCGAGAGCATCTGGTCGACTTCGCCTTTTTCATGGCCGTCGATCGCCGCTCCGAAAGCATGAGAGGGAACAAAGCGATTTAGTGGGTATCCCGGCTTGAACCACACAGTAATTCTTGCGGCCTCGCTGTGCGGCTGCGAAGTGAGCGGATTGACTGATTCAGCAATGAGTGCAAGGGCAAGGAAGAAACAGAAAGTGTGACTTAGCGATAGTCTAAACCGGGAGCGCCTTTTCATATGAGGTCTAGGTCCAATGGCGAGAAGGAGCGATCCTTTGCCCGGCCTAACAGAACGTGCTTGAGTCAAACCCTTAGTCACTAGTTCTGCAACTGTCGATCGTCGATGACACGCTTCATCTTTCTTGTCTGGCGCAATGTTCCCCGCGCGTGAGGTATGACGCGGAACTCATAGAGCCCCATCTGATAGTTCTTCCAAAAATCTGCGAACCTCTCGCGCATATTCTCACGAACCGTGTGCTGCAGTCCGTTCTCGCGGGCGCCAAAATCCAATTCAACATGTAGTTCGATTAGATCGCGACATGCTTCCAAGCGCACCACAGCTTGCCAGTCTGGGCCGAGGTTTTCGATCCCGCGCAGGATTTCTTCGAACACCCAGGGGCCAACATTACCCATACCGCACACAACCATTTCATCACACCGTGCGCGAATCTTGGTAATGCGCTTGGCAAACAAGCCGCAGGAGCACGGCGCATCCACCAGCCGCGTCACGTCGGTTGAGCGGTAACGGATTAGCGGCATCACGTCACGCGCGAGCGTGGTATAGACCAGTTCGCCGAAACCATCAGGGCCAACGTCGGGCGTTTCGAAAAAGAAGTAAAGATCGTTGCGGTGATAGCCGTCCTTGCGTTCACACTCTGCGCCAAGCGTGCCGAATGATTCGGTCTGGCCGTAGCTTAGATACAGCGGCGCCTCCCACACGCCTTCGGCGAAGTGTCGCGCTTCTTCCGCGATATTTTCGCCGCCCCCAAAGAGAAATTTCATCGGCCACGTGCCACGCTCTCGCGCCAACTCCGACACGCGAACGATCCACGAAGGCTCGCCGAATATCACATTCGGTTTATAGTCGCGTGCTCGTTTGTAAAACTCCTGCGGCGGAATCTTGCCGGCTTCGACATGAAAACACTTCAGGTATTGCAGCGCCTTGCGCAATACGGCCGGCGAGACCCAGAACGAACAATCGTAGGCGCTCAGGACGCGATCTTCGCGACGCATTCCCAAGTGGTAAAGACCGATGGCCGAGAGCCGGCCCATCTCGTTAAGTTCGCGTTGGGAGAAGAAGACGCGCTTTGGTAATGGTGAAGTTGTGCCGGTCGTTTCAAAGGCTGTGTCTGCCTTCCCGGTCAAAAAAGCTTCCGCGCCGTGCGCGCGCAGGTCTTCGCCGGTAGTGTAGAAGTCGCCTAATTCCGATGGATGCTCAACGCGCCGGACGTCAATCCCGTAGCGCTTAAACGCCTCGCGGTAGAACGACGAACGCCCTGCCACGAGCCGCAGCGTCCGTTGAAAGCGTGCACGCTGCATCGCCTCAATCGCCCAGGCAGGCGAGACGTTAAGAAAACGCACGGCGTGTTGCGGCTCCATGTGTAACACCGTGCGCTCCATCTGTTCGATGATGTTCGTTAGCATCCCTATGAAACGCGGTCCGGTTACAGACGAATGCGTGTGATGGCTGTAGAGGCAGGGCTTGTCCCTGCCCGTCGTCACATCGAATCCACGTTGCCTTTCAAGAACCACTGCGGGCAGGGACAAGCCCTGACCCTACAATTTTGCCGCGACCTCTCAAATCCGCTCCGGGGCGCAACGGCGAATGAGTTGTTCGAATAACTCGACCGCGATATCAATCTCTTCCTCGGTCATGTCGAAGCATGGCGCCAGCGTAAAGACATTTTTGTAGTAGCCACCGATATCCAGGACGAGACCGGTCCTGCGCCCGCGTGCATCGAGGTCGCCCTTCATGCCTTCAGTGAAGATGCGGTCAGTTAGCTCGCGGTCAGGCTCGTAACCGTCCTCCTGACAAATCTCGATACGCAAGGCCATGCCCATACCGTCCGTGTTACCGATTACTTTCGGGTAGCGCCGTTGGAGTTCCTTAATTTGGGCCAGAAAATATGCACCCTTGCGTTGTGTTATGTCCTCGTAGTCTTCCTCTTCCATCATGCGTACAGCTTCCAGTGCGACGGCAGTACCCAGCGGGTTAGAAGAGAACGTGGAATGTGTTGAACCAGGCGGAAACACTTCGGGTGAGATCAACTCTTCGCGCGCCCAAAGGCCGGAGAGCGGATTCAGGCCATTTGTAAGCGCTTTGCCGAAGACGATAATATCCGGCTCTACACCAAAGTTCTCGATAGCCCAGAATTTTCCGGCGCGATAGAAGCCCATCTGGATTTCATCATCGACAAGCAGAATATTGCGCTCATCAAGAACCTTCTTCAGCGCCGGAAAGTACTCCGGTGGTGGGATCACATAACCCCCCGTCGCCTGAATCGGCTCGGCGTAGAAAGCCGAGAATTCTGATTCGCCCGCTTTCGCATCCCAGAACGAGTTGTATTCGGTCTCAAAATTCCTGGCGAACTGATCCACGCAGTAGAGCCCGCAATCCTCAGGCTTCTTTCCGTATGGGCAACGAAAACAATACGGGAACGGCACAAAGTGAGCGCGGTCGGAAAAGTGTCCAAAGCGACGGCGATACCTGTAACTCGAGGTAATTGCTGAAGCGCCGAGTGTGCGACCGTGGTAGCCGCCCATGAAAGCGAAGACCAGACTTTTGCCCGTGGCGTTGCGCACTATCTTGAGCGAATCTTCAATCGCCTGCGCGCCGCCGACGTTAAAATGCACGCGACCCTCAAGACCAAACTTCGACTCGTTGAGTCGCCCGATTGCGGCCGCTAACTCAACCTTCTCAGTGTGCAAATATTGACAGGCGAGCTGCGGCAGCTTATCTATCTGATTTTTTAAGGCATCATTCAGGCGACGGTTGCCGTAGCCGAAACTTGACGCCGAATACCACATTTGCAAGTCGAGGTACGGCGTACCTTCGCGGTCGTAAAGGTAGTGGCCTTCGGCACGCTCGAAGAACTTCGGCGGATCCAGGTAGTGGACCGTGTCGCCCCATGAACAATACTTTCGTTCGAGTTCAAGCAGTTCCTGCTCGTCGGTGACAGGCGGGGAAAACGGAATATCGCTGATAGCTATGCTCATTTTTGTGACGCTCTCTTTTTTCTGAGAATATCAGGCGCTAGCTCGCTCCTCTATTTCATCTTTCAAGAACGCTCGCGAGACCACCCAACGATCAAGGTGCGCAGCAACATCGTTAAGGTCAGTGAACGAAGCGTATTCGATCCCGTTTTCGTTGCAGTATGTTGCGAGCCCATGCTTCGCAAAGATGAGATCGGCGCTATCCACCGCGTACCGGTCGGATAAACCGTCACCGACAAACAAGGCGGGCGCGTTTGTTGGGTTAAGCAGCCGCATCACGGCTGGTTTGCATGTCGCGCATCCATGCGCACACGTCTGCTGAAAGAAAGGAAACGATGTGCGCCACAGTTGGCCACGCGCTTCAAGCCGGCTGGCGCAAACTCGCGCCCCCCGCAACAAAGCGTGCACTCTTCTGCTTGCTCGCGAGAGAACGCGTCGAATGCAGTAATCGAACCCATCGCTGATGATGTGCGCGGGAACGTTGTGGGCGGCACACATTTCCAGTAATGCGATCAAACCTTCATCGACTTCAATCTCATCAAGCAAAGCATCAAGTTGTTTGCGCGACGCGCGCACTAAACCCATCTGAGCTCGCAGACAGTCTCGTGAGCCCATTCGCCCCTCTCGCCATTCTGATTCGAATGTGAGCCACTCAGGATCGGCGTAAGCTTCAAGGATGGCATCAACCGCATCACGTCGCGTGATAGTGCCGTCGAAATCTAAAAAGAGGATGGCTTTGGGCGTTTGAAGTTCGGTCATCTATTGTTTCCTGCAGTAAGTTTCACTTCGTTTTCTCCGAGCAACTGACTGAGCGGGACGATGCGCAAACCGCGTGCACGCAAACCCTCAATGATTAACGGCAGTGCTGCGACGGTTGCGTGACGGTCGTGCTTGCGTTCACTATCGCCGTCGTGAAGCAACACGATCGACCCCGCCCGCGCTTTCCGCAGCACTTCACGAGCGATTTCTCCCGCACTCAGCCATTTCCAATCGAATCCGGCCACATCCCACTGCACCGTACGCAAGCCGAGCCGGCGCGCCGTCCGGAAGTAAGCGGGCGTACGCACACCGCAGGGGGGCCGCGCAAGGTAGGGAGTGACGCCCGTCGTCGCGGTGATAACGGCTTGTGCGCGTTCTAACTGCCGGCACGTTTCAGCTGCGCTTCGATAAAGGTAAATCGGATGGGAATACGAGTGGTTTCCGATCTCGTGCCCGCCAGCCACGATGCGTCTTGCCGTTTTCGGGAAGCGCTCGACATGGCAACCGATCATGAAGAACGTCGCGCAAATCTTGTGCTTCGCGAGCACGTCAAGAATGCGCTCCGTTTCCGGGCCTGGCCCATCATCAAACGTCAGCGCTACCGCCTCTAAGTCCGTCCGGCCGCGCCAGTCTGTGGGACCGAGCCATTGCGAGCGCACGGAGTAGGTAGCGTGATAGATGCCGGCGGCGCCAGCGAATAAAGACGCGCTCCCCATCAATGGTAGAACTAGAGGAAAAGCCATGACGTTATCCGACTGCTACTAACGATGTTCTTTGATTCTCGTAGCGCTCCTGATCGGCGTACTTCGCCCTAAACCACTCAATCGTTCGCTTCATACCCTCTTCGAAATTGACGCTTGGTTCCCACTCCAACTCCTCAAGAACCTTCTTCGCTGAAATTTCTTTACCCGCATAGTCACCGGGACGAGCCGGCATGTGCTCTATCTTGACTCCGACCCCGAGCACCTTATCGATTGTCCTGGCAACATCCGTAATCGAGATTTTTTTCGACCCTTCAAGGTTGTAAACCTGGTTCTCCGCTTGAGCGCTCATCGCCAAAACATGCGCGCGCGCCAAATCATCGATGTAGACATAGTTTCGATACTGGCTGCCGTCGCCCTGGATCACAATCGGCTCGCCCCTAAGAGCTTTGCGTATGAAAATTGGTATAACCAACTCCTCGCGCATGCGTGGTCCGTAAGGGATGCCGTAGCGCAGGATCGTGAACGGTTGTTGGTAGAGCTGCCAGTAGTTATGAATGATCATCTCTGAAGCGATCTTGCTAGTGGTGTATATATGCCCGGCGTCGGGAAGATAAAAAGGCTCTTCCTCACCCAACAGGCCGTTGCCGCGAGTGCCCGCATAGATCCAGACCGTGCTGGCAAAAAAGACTCGGTGGACTTCGTGAAGTCGTGCGGCTTCGAGCACATTGGCCGTCCCTGTAATATTCAGATCGACTGTGTAGACAGGATACTTATGGGCATAGTTCACGTTCGAGACAGCGGCCAGGTGAAAGATGTAGTCACAACCTTTCGTGGCCTGGATAAGCGCCGACAGGTTCAGTATGTCAATATCCTCGAACTGAACGTCATGACGGTGGGGCCTGACTCGATGATCAATGACTACTACTTCATATCCCGCAGCAATCAAATGATCCACTACGTGAGAGGCAATAAAGCCTGAGCCTCCGGTCACAGCAATCTTCATTGGGGTCCCCCTCCTTTTACAGTGCTTAGGGCCGCGTGCAACGAAGCGAGCACGTAGCGAGCCTCGCCCTCAGTCATCGTGGCGTAGACAGGTAAACAGACATGCCGGCGGCAAATATCGACCGCGATGGGAAACTCACCGTCCTGGTACTCTTCAAATACAGGCTGCACATGACACGGCGTCTCGTAAACCTCGCCACTTAAACCAACGCCATACTCCTCGCGCAATAATTTCTTGAGGGTTCCACGATCGAGCGAAGCATCTAACAGGGCGATGTATTTGTAGTAATTTGATCGGCTTGCTAGTGGCAGGGAGAGAGCGGTGAGCCCGGGAATCTCGCGCAGTCCATCGTCATAGATTCGGGCAATGCGGTTACGAGCGGCTACGAATTCTTCGAGGCGACCGAGTTGTGTGTGACCGATGATTGCGTGAGGTTCGCTCATGCGCCAGTTGTAGCCACAACGCGTGTGCTCATTCGTTAAAAAGTCCGCCTTGCCCTGATCACGATAAATCAAAGCCTCTTCGTAAAGGCGCGGGTTGTCGGTGACCACCATACCCCCCTCGGCGCTGGTCATCACCTTGGTTGGATAGAAGGAAAACGAAGCCGCGTCGCCGAAGGTCCCGGCAGCTTGTCCGTCCAAAGAAGATCCGTGAGCGTGCGCGGCATCTTCCAGTAGAAAAAGACCGCGCTCCTTACAAAAGTCGCGAATGGCAGGCAACTCCGGACTCACGATTCCGGCAATGTGAACTACGATCACGCCTGCTGTGTCTTCGGTAAGACGGCTCTTAATTCCCTCGAGGCTTATCGCAAAGGTGGCGGGATCTGCGTCTGCAAAGCGTGGCTTACCGCCAGCGTGAATAACGGCCGCGGGAGTCGCAAAGAAAGTGTTGGTAGGCACGAGCACCGTCTTGTCGTGCACGCCGAAGATGCGCAGAGGAATCTCGAGAGAGCTGGTGCCACTGCTGACGGCGACGGCGTAGCGGGCTCCGATCTTCTGTGCGAAGCATTCTTCAAATGCTTTGACATGTTTGCCGAGAGTCAATTGGCCCGAGACCAGAGCCTCATCAATTTGTTGCAGAATGACCTGGCGATCCCTCTCGGAGAAGTAAACTTTGGCTGGTGGAATTTTGAGACTCACAAGTTTTCCTTTTGCACCTGACTCATTCGGCAGAGAGGCTTCTGTACTGCTCCGAACTAGCGCAGAGCGCATAGAGCTCTGCTTCCCGATTCGCGTAAACAGGATCGTGGTCTTGCTCACTCAGCGCTTTGACCAGCCAGCTCGCGATGCGCTGTGATACATCCGGACTCTGGTGCGCACGCGCCTGCTGGCGCATTTTTTCGAGTAAGTGTGGTTGTTCGAGCAGGCCCTCGACACGTTCCACTACTTCGTCCAAAGTGCGCACAGCGCAGCCCACGTTCCATTCTTCCAGTAACCGATACTGCACGCGCTCTGCCCCCGGCGGAGGCTCGAGCGCGATGATGGGAAGCTCCGCAGCGATGGCTTCATTGAACATGCTCCCAAGCTTCGAAACCATGAGGTCTGCCGCGAACATTAACTTCGCCATGTGCTCCGGTTCAGTCCAGCCCAGCACGCGCCATCTTCCTCGCGCTCCATTCTGCTCAAGGCGTTCGCAACGCGACTTGAGACGTTCGTTGCGTCCCGTCAACACGACGAGCTGCGCCGGTTGCTTCAGATGCAACAGCCGCGCAGCCGTCTCTTCGATTCGTCCCATCCCTTCTCCGCCACCGGCGATCAAAATAAGTGGCAGACGCGGGTCGAGGGCTAACCAGCGGCAGACCTCAACCCGCTCTTTCTCGCGCTGGCGCCTCACGCCGTAACCTTCCGCTAATGGCACTCCCCAGGTCGCAACGCGCTCGGGCGGTGCGCCGCAGGAAATCAACTCCGCGCCTAATTGCTCAGTCCCGAAACAGTAGAGATCGACTTCAGGCTTTACCCACGCGCGATCGGTCTCCGGTTCATCGTTGACTGCAATCAGCGGCACCCTGAGTGAGAGGTCGCGTTTGATTAGCGCCGCGATTTCGCAGCAACCAACTTCAGTGGCCACGAGCGCACGCGGGCGCAGTAGGCGGGCGAGTTCGAACAGGCGCTTGCACCCGCGCCGGTAGTACCACTCCGGACTCGTGTGCGTTCGTGTTTTCTGATAGCGATCAATGCGATCCCAAACTGCCGGCGCGTGTTTGACGATCCAAAGGTAACTGGTCACATGGGTGAAGCGCGCGAGACGCGTCATGTAATCAGCAACATCAACAACCAGCACCGGCAAAGCTGGTTGGGCTGCGCGAATTGTCGCAGCCAGTCCCTGGGCCAAACGTATGTGTCCGGCGCCGTTGGCAATGGTCAGGATCAGCACAGGACGTTCGTTCGTCTCATTTTGTCTTAGCCGACGACTCACGCAGTTTTTCTCCTTGCGACAACCTCGGAGGGCACAACCTCATTCAGCGCAAGCCGTGCAATCGTTGCTGCCGCGTCCGGACGGGCAAGCAACCTGGCGCGAACTGACATTCTGCGGCGCACGCTTTCATCGCGCAGGAGAGAAAGGACAGTCACCGCAGTCTCTCTCGCGCCGCTGGTTAACACGCCGGCGCCAATCTCCGCGAGTCGGGCGGCGTTGCGCTGCTCGGGCCCCGGGATGGCGTCGAAGATAACTACAGGCAGACCGCACAGAGCGGCTTCGGCCGTCGTAAGTCCGCCCGGCTTGGTTACCAGAACCGCTGCTGCTTGCATCAGTGGCGCAATATCATCCGTCCACCCGAAGACGTGCAGCGAGACCGGCAGCCAGGCGCGAAGGCGAGCAAGCCGGCGGCGCATTCGTGTGTCATGTCCGGTGGCGGCGATGACGTGCATTGTTTGGCCGCTCTCGCACAGTCTCGCCGCCACCTCGTTCATGTGCGTCGGTCCCCATCCTCCGCCCATGAGAAGAACTATCGGGGCATCATCAGTGATGCCATGACGCCGGCGGGTTTCCGTTTCGTCATGCTGATGGCAAAACTTGTCGTCGGTTGGAATCCCGCACGTGACGATGTTTGCGGCAGTTACGCCCCAGACACATAACTGATCACGCACGTCATCGTCCGCGACGGCGTAAGCATCAACTTCTCTTTTCACCCACACCGGCTCAGCTTCGTAGTCGGTAATGACATTTATGATTCGCGCCTGGGTGAGTCCATCGCGTTTGGCCATCGCCGCCAGCTCGCACGCCGCAACTTCAGTGGCAACGATTGAATCAGGCTTGAAGTCAACAATTTCTCTGAACACCCGCGGGCAGCCGAATCGAAACGCCCACTCCGGCGCCGTGTTCTGCTTCATCCATGCGGTGCGTTGAGTGAAGAAACGATCCCACAACGCCGGCGCATAGCGCACCATGGCCCAGTAAGGCCACACATAAAATGCTCGAAACAAAATGCGGCACTCAGTGAGCGCATCCAGGATCCGCACGTCTGCGTCCGGCGATTGTCTTTTAAGCTCGCGCGCAACTGTTCGCGCGGCCTGCACATGACCGGAACC
>JBGQJH010000018.1:0-13752 GCA_041498935.1 Pyrinomonadaceae bacterium
CATAGGCTCGGCAAAGATGCAAGTTTTTGCCTTTTCGAAAGTTGCAGCCACCAAAGATTTTAAGGGTTTTCCCATGCCCTCCCATTCTCTACCATCCAATATCCGCCGCGTGCAGTTATTTTTGTCCACAATTTGGCCACAATCGATTGGGGTGATCAATCCCGAAGTGGTCAATTGAAATGCCACTTTGGAACCTCAACGCCGAAGAACCGGCTCAGTCTAAGCACAACTCTACGAGCGCTGCCAAATTCGTGACCCATGGTCTTATTGAAATGACGTGCGCGTGGTCGTGCGGAAGGCAATTAACAGTATTGAGGAACTGTAGCTCTGAGCGTCGGAAGAGCTGTTTGATTAAATGCTCGAGTTCATGGGTTAACCTTCAGAATCGAACCTCCTTAATCTCACGATAGCACCTCGCTACGCTGTTCAAAAACACTATCTCGCTAAAATTCCTCCTCAGACAAGGGTGGCGAATCGTCGCCCTTCGAATCCAGAGTGCGCGGCAATTTGTCACTGAGAGTATTCAGCCAAAACTCCAGCAATCGTGAGGTGCGCTTTGCAGGGCTCTTGTCTGGCGCTCATTAGCACAGGAACGCGGCACCGACATTGCTTGGCTGTCTATGAGATTAGACCTTTCCGGTTTCCTACTTCAGGTCTGACGTAGAGACCATTCAGGGTCTGAGCTACAATGAAGACGAGACTGCCTTCATCAATTTGAGAGATCACTCCAAGTTCACAGGGGAGCGATATGAAAGACGGATCTCTTAAGATTCGTCGTGCCAGCCACGCAGCATGGATCATCGCGATCATCATTGTTTCGACAATGGTGGCGACGGTTTTCTCCTGGCGTGCGCCAGGGCTTAACTTTTATGCGCGCGACAGGCTGATGCAAGAGCGGGGCCCAATACCTCCGCCTAACGATATTGTTATCGTCGCCATTGACGAAGCCAGCATTGCGCGCTTCGGAAGGTTCCCGTGGCAGCGCGAACTGACCGCCCACGCCCTCGACGCGATCTCATCTGCTCAACCGAAAGCCATCGCCCTGGATATTCTTTACAGCGAACCGACTACAAGCGCGGACGATACGGCTTTGGCTGACTCGATCAAGCGAACCGGAAACTCAGTCGTTGGGACGCAGCTTGTGGAAACCACAGACGAGACCGGTTCGCCAGTTGCCCGCTGGCTTCGCCCTTTGCCTCTCATCGAAAGCGGTGCCGCAGGTGTCGGGCACGTAAACGTTGCAACCGAAGCGGATGGGGAAGCGCGTGAGCTACCATTACGAAAATCAGATGATCAGGGACAGGCCCTGTGGGCGATAGCAGTTGAGACCATCCGCGTTGGTGAGGGCGTGCGCCCTGATACTGTGCGCGACGTCGCTGGTGGCGTTCGGCTTGGCACGCGCACGATACCAGTCGCGCAAGATGTACGAACAACCAGGTTTGGAAGACAAGGGCCAAACGGTCCTGAGGACACTTTAAATGCGGATCGGATGGCCATCGACTATGTCGGACCGCCAGGATCCTTCTCACATCAAACCTACAGTTTTGCAGAAGTGCTCGACGGTCGTGTCCTGCCGCAAAGTTTTCGCGGCAAGTATGTTCTCGTTGGAGCCACTGCCGCGACCCTTGGAGATCATGTTGCCACGCCATTCGTGCATGGGGATGGGGCCGCAGGCCAACAGCATGGCGAGCTGATGCCGGGCGTGGAAGTCTTGGCGAACTCGATGAACACAATACTGCGCTCGCGTTTCTATCGCGAGCTTCCGGATTGGCTCGTGGTCCTGTTGGCAGCGCTGATTGCTGCCTCGGTTCTCGGCTCGCTCGCGTTGGCCCAGGGGAGATTCGAGAGCGCCAAGCAAGTGCTTGTTCTGTTCGGACTACTTGCATTTATTCTAATCGCTTCCTACATCGCATTTGTGCACTTCCTCATTGTGCCACCGATTATGGCTGCGCTGGTTTCATTCGCCACCGCCGCTCCGCTTACGCTACTTCATCGATCTCTCAGGGCCAGCGCGGATCTGGACGAACGCATTGCCGAACTGACCAGCGCCGACGAACTGCTTCCGTTGTCGGCTCCTGAATTTGTCTCCGCTAACAACTTGAACGCAAATCCAGCGGCGCTCATTGCACGTTTGACCGGAGCGCCGGCGGTAGGTATCTATGCAGGCAGCGACGAAACAGGCGGGCGCTATGAACTGGCAACGTCCTATGGCGCGCCCCATTTACCTTCATTCGCTGAAGACGAACTGCACGATGCCGTGCCTGTATCGAATTCCGCAAGAGCTGAAGACAAAGCTACAGCCAACGAAGCGCTAGCAACTTCAGCTCAGGCAGCGGCCCAGTTGAGACTCCAGCTAGGAACTCCGGAAGATCGTGCTGGTGCACTCATTATTACCCCTGCTCCTGACAGCAAGCTCGACACCGACACCTTGCATCTTTGCGCGGAGATCGCGACGAGTTACCTTTCCCGAATCAAAAACGAGACTGGGACAGGATTGAGTTCAGGCTCGTGGCGACGGCTTTTCCCGCGGGGAATCGAGTGGAAGTCACATTCGCTTGGACTACTGAACCAACGCATGTTGGCGCGCGCGCGTTTCGTGGACCGGGCGCTTCGCTCAGCAGAAGAAGGTTTAATCGTAGCCGATATCAGCGGTTGCATCGCGTTTGCCAATCCGCGCGCGGCCGAAATACTCGGTACTCCGGAGCGAGCGCTCGTCGGGAGCGATCTCTTCAGCAGGCTAAGTGACATCAAGTATCGCACGGCGGATTATAACCTTGGCGTCGGTCGTCTGGCGCGCGAGATACTGATGCGTCTGGTCAACGAGCGCGCGCGCTTCGAGAGTGAGATCCAGGTTAGCGACGCTCCGCCGCGTTACTGCACTTTGCGCATTTCTGCGGTAACGTCAGGGGACGATGGCACCGGTCAAATACTGGGAATAGTTGCGGCTCTCACCGATGTTACGCAGCAGCATGAACTACAGGAAATGAAGACTGACGTGATGACGCTTGTCACCCACGAACTCCGCACCCCGTTGACGGCGATCCAGGGGATGAGCGAAGTGCTCGCACAGTTCGACGTGGACGATGAGCGCCGGCGCGAGATGCATCTGGCCATCAATGACGAAGCGAAGCGACTGTCATTAATGATCAACGAATATCTCGACATCTCGAAACTGGAATCAGGCGCTCGTCCCCCGCGCCTTACGGCGGTGCGTATCGGAACGCTTGTGGAGCGTGTGCTACTGCTGCTTGATCCCGTCGCGGCTCAGCGTCAGATCAAGATCGTGCGACAGCTCGCTCCCAACCTGCCGGGTTTGCTCGCGGACGCTGATTTGATCGCGCAGGCCCTGACGAATTTGATTGCAAATGCCATTAAATACAGTCCGGTCCAAACCGAGATCATCATTGAAGGCCACGCCGATGAGGACACTCTGATAATTGACGTGACCGACCAGGGCTACGGCATTCCCGCGCATTCGCTTATGCGACTCTTCGAGAAGTTTTACCGGGTACCCCGCGTGGAGGATGCCGACGTTCCCGGCACCGGACTGGGGCTGGCACTTGTGCGTGAGATCGTCGAACTGCATGGTGGTCGAGTAACAGTCAAGAGCGAGCCTGGACTTGGTTCGACCTTTTCAGTTCGCTTGCCGTTGGCGCGCAAAGAGTTCTAGGGTGTAGCCTCCACTAATGAGTTGCCAACTAATGCTTTTAGCGCCGGCTGACAACAACGGACAAAAGCCATCGGTCATGAGCCTGAAGACGTTGGGACCGTTATTATATTAGCTAAGATGTCTCAAGATTCTCCACATATTCTCGTTGCAGACGACGAGCGCTCGATTCGGTTGACACTGGAAACCGGATTGACGCTCAACGGCTTTCGTGTGACGTGCGCGCGCACGGGGCGCGAGGCCGTGGAGGCTGCGAGAGTTCTACATTTCGATGCAGTGATAAGCGATGTCCTTATGCCCGATGGCGATGGCCTGGAAGTTGTGCGCCAATTGCGCACAGTCTCACCAGGCGTTCCCATTATCTTGATCACCGCCCAAGGGTCGGTTGAGTTGGCAGTACGTGCGGTCTCGGAAGGCGCGAGCGACTTCATTGCCAAACCTTTCGAGATCGCGTCGCTTGCGGCCCTGGTGCGTCGTCACCTGAGCGCGCGGAGTGAGGCCGAACGAATGGGCACTGGCAAGAGCGAAGTTTCGCTGGATGAGTTTTCACGTTCCGGTCTGGTTGGGCGCAGCAGCGTCATGGTTAGTGTCTACAAGCTGATCGCCCATGCAGCGCGAATGGACGCGACTGTGTTGGTACTCGGCGAATCCGGCACCGGAAAGGAGCTGGTGGCACGCGCGATTCATGATTTCAGCCCGCGCGCCGGCAAGCCCTTTCTCGCGATCAACTGTGCCGGGTTAACCGACACGCTGCTCGAAGCCGAATTGTTTGGGCACACAAAAGGATCGTTTACCGGCGCGACGAGCGATCGGGCAGGACTCTTCGAGGCGGCTGATGGCGGGACGCTCTTGCTGGACGAGATGGCCTCAACCAGTCCTGCCTTTCAAGCGAGTCTATTGCGAGCGCTGCAACTGGGCGAGGTGCGTCGCGTGGGCTCGACCGAAGTGCGACGTGTCAATGTTCGGGTGATCGCAGCGAGTAATGCGCCTTTGCACGAACTAGTGGCGGCGGGAACTTTCCGCCCGGACCTCTTTTACCGGCTCAGTGTTTTGACAATAGAACTCCCGCCGTTGCGCGAACGGGTCGGCGATGTCGAAGCGCTCGCGCTCCATTTCTTACGCCGGCTAATTAACGATGAAGAGTCGCCTCAGCGCCTTTCAAGCGAGGTGATTGATGCTCTGAATGCCTATGCGTTCCCGGGAAATGTGCGCGAATTGGAGAATGCCATGACGCGCGCCGCTGCGCTCTGCTCTGGTGGAGTTATCACGATCGACTGCCTACCTCCAGGCATTGTCGCGGCCGCCCACAACGCCGCTTCATCGTTACGTAATGATACTGTTTCTACACTAGCCACCGACAGACCAACGATCGAGGAATTACAACGCCGGTACCTGCAGCTCATACTGACTGAAGTTGGCGGCAATCGCCGGCGAGCAGCGAGCGTCCTGGGCGTTAACCGTCGCACGATTCAGCGGCTAATAGCGCGGTATGATCTTTTCTCTTTGGCCGAGAAAGACGTCGCCCCAGACGGCGAAAGCGAAGTGGACGACGATATTACAGACGAAGACGAGCCTTGAGCTAAGTGAACTCAGCGGTCCCCGAAATTAGCCGGAATATCGTCAAGCAAAGGCGACTGATACTCGTGCGCCTGCTCTGTCGTGTGCTTCTTTCAGCAGCGGCCGTTCATGCAATGGGCGGCGCGATCGAAGCACAGGGGGTGGAGGCGAGGATCGCGAGCGTCAACGGTCGGGCCGTGCTCTCGGGCAATGCTCGTCCCGGCGCTAATCTCGTTCGCGGCGTCGTGGTGGTCCCGGGGGATGTAATTGACACCCGCGCTGGAGGTCGCGTCACTATTCAACTAAGTGATGGGAGCCTCGTCATTGTTCAGCCCGGCTCCGTAGTCGTGTTTCAGGATTACCGCAATGCCGGTTCACTGCGGGAGTTGCTAAAAATCACGGTCGGGCGAGTGCGCGTTAGGATCAACCACTTCGGTGGGCGACCTAATCCCTATCGCGTGAATAGTCCGACCGCTTCGATTGCCGTGCGCGGCACTGAGTTCAGCGTCGCTGTTTCGGCGGGCGGCGATACGGAGGTGGTTGTCTATGAAGGACTCGTCGAGGTTGCCAGCATTTCTCATCCTTCGCGTCGGGTGCTGGTCGGGGCTGGACACGGAGTCATCATTCGAGCTAACGAAGACGTCCAGTTTTTTGTTCCCGGTCTGAGCAAAGAAATTGGGGAACGAACTAACGGCGGGGGAGGACATGATCAAGAAAGCTTCGACGAGGCCAATCCATCCGTTCCGATCTCTAAACCAGCCGAGGATTCACTGCGCACGGCGTCAGGAGTCTATGAGCGGTACTTTGACAACATCGTAGAGAATGGTGAAGCACCTCTCCCGTCGCGGTTTGCCGCCTTCCCGGATTCGCATTTTGACAGTGTAGAAAATCCCGCCTATGCGACCGACTTTACGGCCGCAGACGGCCGCTTCTTTTTCTTGCCCTCAATTGGTGGAACGCGCGAGAACGTTAATGAGCGGCAACTCTTCGGATTGGGCGAGCCGCGTTCGGTTGACTATAGCTTTTCACCACAGGGTTCATTGTTCGTGCCGCTGCCGAGATTGCGCGCGGTTGTGGGTGGCCGGATCGCCTACTCGCGCGATGGGTTTCAGTCTCTTACTCTTGACGATAACGCCGGGTTGACAGGTCCTTTCTTTGCGCCCGGAACCACGGGGAAACGCTCTGTCGACGGGGCAACAACCAACAGACTCTTTGCTGCTTCGCTCATGGCTGCGCGGCGGTTTGGCAAAGGTGGCCGCACGAGTGTTGGCTTCGGTGTGGACTATTTTTCGACTCGCGGCAGGCTTGCCAACACTATCACGCAAACGGACCTTACAGGTTTTAGTTCCACCGAGCTTATCAAGTCGCGCTCTTTCGCTAACCGCACGCGACTGATTCTCGGTATGACTCGCGAATTAGAAGGCGGACGCAAGCTGGCGCTTTTCTATCGATACGGATTTACCGCGGCGGAGGATCGCGAACGCTCACGGATAATGAATGGCGGCCCTCGTTTCCTTAACCGGACCAGCGCGAAGGGCCATTCATCTGAGATTGGCTTCAGGTTGCGCGGTCCCTTCTCGCGCCGTCTGTTCTACGGTATTGAAGGGTCATATCTCTTCGCGATTACTGACGAGAACGCCCGGCGCAGTGGAGTTGTAGATTCGGTCGTAGGTAGCAGTTCCAGGCGGGCAACGCTGGGCTTCGGAGTTGGTTATGTGCTCAGGCCGCGAACCGTCTTTAGTTTCGATGTAACCGGAGGCGTGGCGCGCATCAATGATGCGCGCCACGAGATCGCGACGACTAATCCGGTTGAGAACGAAAGGAAGCGGGCTTCTTTCCTTTCGCTGCATGCGGCGCTGCAGGCCGATATCTCGCGGCGCTTATTTGTCAGCGGCTCGCTACTTTCCATCACTCAATCGCGGGTGTCAGATCTAACTCTCTTTCCTGATCGTTTTGGCCGGATCATGACAAGCGACGGCGTGTTTGAGCCGAATGGCCGCACGCGCGATCGTTTCACAGACTACTTCTCAAACCTTGGTCTCGGTTGGCGAGTTAATCGAAACTTTCTTGCCGAATATATCTTCTCAACAGATTTTGGTCAGACTTCTCCACGACATACGCTCCTTCTGCGTTACACGTTTAGCCGCGGCGAAGATCAGTCTTCCAGGTGAGCTTTCCTACAGGACTTACGAATCTGCTGCGACTGTCCCCTTTGGAGCGTTCCAGTCTTCTGGCTCGCGCCGCCCGCTTCGTAGTGACGTATTGCCACCATCCCCGTGTCCCAGGGGCGTCACTCTGTCCCATTGCCGTCGCCAGATGGCAGAGTTACCAACGGTTCCAGCGGGAATGGTTATTGCACTAAGAGGTAAGCTGCACAACTAACCGTGGAACTGTCGAATTTGACGGAAGCAGATGGGGGTCTTACATTTAGTTTCAATCGTCCAGGACGTACCCGCCCACAATAGAATTTCGCTAAAGCGTCTTGGGCGGTGGTCGAGTCGAAACGGATGCGCAGTCATACCGCAAAACTTATTTTGATTTCGCTCGTCACAGCGCTTCTGTTTTGTATCGGCCTTGCGCTTGACGGTTCAGCGGCCCAAAACATTCCTACGGCTCCGTCACCAGCCGGCATTCTGCGTGTGACCGTAATCGATGCTCAACAGCAATCGCTAAGAGGCGCGACCTGTTCGCTCCTTCGCGCGAATGAACCCCGGACGGTCGTTGCGACCACAACTACCGATGACCAGGGTGTCGCTTTGTTTGCCTCCATACCGCCGGGCTCATACATTCTTCGCGTTGGCAGCAAAGGCTTTGAAATATTTACCAGGGAGGATGTGGTTGTGAAAGATGGCGCCACGGCAGACATCAATGTGGTGTTAACCGTAGCGTCCGTCGCGGAGAGTGTTACGGTTGAGTCGCTAAGCGAAACAGCAACAAACGTCGAGGCGGGTGCTTCAACAGCAACTGGCAATTTCCAACGCCAGGCACTTCAAAGGCTGCCGCTGGCGACCGCTCGCATTGACGAGGCCTTGCCACTGATTCCGGGCGTTGTTCGTTCGTCAACGGGTGAGATCAGTATGAAAGGGGCCAGCGAACAGCAAAACGCTTTGCTGGTCAATGGTCTCAACGCCGCGGATCCCGCAAGTGGAAACTTTCGCCTGAATCTACCGATAGACTCGGTCGAGGCTGTGCAAGTCTTCCAACACCCCTATACAGCGGAGTACGGGCAGTTTACTGGTGGCGTCACGCGAATCGAAACCAGGCGCGGCGGCGACCACTGGCACTGGGAATTCAATGACTTCTTCCCTGATTTTAGATTCAAAGGCGGGCATATCGTGGGCATCGCTGAAGACACACCGCGTTTGAACTTCAACGGCCCCATCATCAAGAATCGTCTTTTCCTTTCGCAGTCCCTTTCATATGTCATCGCCAAAACACCCGTGCGTGGTCTAACGTTCCCAGGTAATGAGACTAAGGCCGAAAGCCAGAGCCATTTCTCGCAATTCGATCTTCTCTTGAACAGTCACCACACGCAGACTTTTACCTTTGGTTATTTCCCGGAGCGCGAGCAGTTCGTTGGCCTTGATTTTTTTCAGCCACAACCCGTGACTCCGAACTACAAGCAGCGTGATTTCGTTCTTACCGCTCGCGACAATTACGACTTCGAATCTGGTTTGCTACAGTCTTCCGTTTCGTTCAAGCGATTCCACGCCAACGTGTGGGGACAAGGAGCGCTTGATCAAACTTTGACACCTACGGTTGAAGCCGGTAACTATTTCGCTAGCCAGTCCAGGCGATCCAACCGCACAGAGGTTCTCGAGGTCTACCAGCTACCGCCCCAAAAATTCTGGCGCGGCTCGCATGAAATCAAAGTCGGCTTTGATTTCAATAGCGTGAGCAACCAGTTGCACTACACTGCGCGTCCAGTCAACATCGTGCGCGGCGATGGATTGCTCGCCGAGCGTATTACATTTGATGCTGCCCCTCGGATTCGGGGAAACAATCGAGAGTACGTTGGCTTCGTACAGGATCGCTGGCTGGTGCGCCCGAATCTGAGTTTCGATCTCGGCCTGCGCTATGAAAACCAAAGGATCGCCAGCGAGCAGAACCTGGCCCCTCGTGCAGGCTTTGCCTGGTCGCCTTTCACCGGCGACAGGACAGTTATACGCGGTGGCATCGGTGTCTTCCATGACAAAGTGCCGCTCAACATCCGCAGTTTCAATCGCTACCCGGCGCGCACCGTTACGCATTACGGGCCGGACGGGTTGACCGTTATCGACAGTCGTCGCTTTACCAACGTGTTGGTCGACACGGCGCCAATCACCCCGCTGGACTTTCGCTTCTCAAACAGAGAAGCGGGCTTCGTGCCGAGAAATCTGACTTGGAACATTCAACTGGATCAGATCGTCAACCGGTGGCTGACCCTGCGCGCCAACCTCATTGGGAGCCGCACAAACAACATCTATATCGTCAACCCCGAACTGGACTTTCGCGGACAGAGCGCTATCGTCTTGCGCTCGGCGGGGCGGGCTAGCTATCGTTCTCTGGAACTTACCGCGCGGTTCGCTCTACCAAAGAAGAACGCTTTCCACGTCTCTTACGTACGCTCCCGTGCGCGGGGCGACCTCAACGATTTCAACAGCTACTTCGGAGATTTTGGCGAACCGGTGATCCGGCAGAATCAGTTTTCGAATCTTCCGTTTGACGTTCCTCATCGCCTAATTGCGTGGGGAACCGTGGCGTTGCCACATCGCATCAGCATTGCGCCCATCATTGAAGCGCGCAGTGGCTTTCCTTTCTCAGTGCGCGACGCGGAACAGAATTTTGTCGGCGTCAGAAACTCGAGCCAGACGCGCTTTCCCCGGTTTTTTGCAATTGATATGGAAATTGCCAAAGAATTCCAGGTTACGAAAAAGTATGGCTTTCGCCTGTCGCTGCAAATCTTTAATCTCACAGACCATTTCAACCCGCGCAACGTAAGGGCAAACACTGCCGACCCCGCCTTCGGACAGTTCTCTTCTTCTTACCAGCGCTACTTCACGGGGGGCTTCGACATCCTTTTCTAGGAGATACGGCCGCGCGAAGGTTCCGAGTGAACCCTACGTCTATTCACCGCTATGTAAGACAGTGTAATCACCAGGGAGATGAGACTGATGATCTGTCCGGTCGTCTCGGCTTTGCTTCGCTTCATTTCTAATTGAACTTCATGACTGCCTCGAGGTATTGAAAGGCAAATCAGCCCATCGGGCTGCGAGGGTTGAACAGCTAGGTTGGAAGACTCCCCAAGCAAATGGGCCGTCCAGGTCGGATAATAAAACTGCGATACGTTGATCTTCATACCTGCCGGTGCTTCTACATGCAAGTCAATCTGGCCAGGCCTCCAACTGTCAATTCTTACCTGGCCCGTCCCCTCGACGATGTTGAACTTAGATAGACTCCCTCCGGACTGACCGACTCTTTGCAATAGAGCATCAAATTTTCTTTCCATCGACTCGTCCCAGCCCTTTTCATAACTTGATGTCTCCCAGTCCATCTCTGCCATCGCTGTGTTCCATCGCGGATAGTACTCAGGGACCTCTCGGTCCTGTTCGATCTCTCTATTTGCATAATTGACCTCCTCCTGAGAGGGATTGTGAAAAGGGTATGCTTTCCAAATGGCCCACCCTGTCGCGGGCAGCCAGGTGGCGATGAGCAGGAAGACGGTAATCCAGATTACCCTCATCGAACGCGAGCGGCTCTTTTTGAAAGAACAAATAGACGAGGCCAACAGGGCCGTCGTGGCTAGGGATAAAATTGCATTGAAGCGCCAGGGAAATTGAATCTTTTGCACGACTGGAAAGATCAGCCAAATGGGCCGACTGAAATCGGTCATCATGAATATGCTTGCCATTGCCACAGCCAACCAGAAAATGTTGACTTGCCTTGGAAATTTATGCGGATTAAGGCGAGCGATGACAAACGCACAACAGGCAATCACGGCCAGGTCGAGCGTCAGCAGCAACAACGGTAGTTTGTCTTCTTTCCAGAGAGAGAAATTGGAAAATAGCAGCCAGTTCTTGTACGAGAAGTAGCCCGTAGTCATCCTGTCAAGAAAGACGAGCTGTTGGGTTGTCAACGCGGGCCAAAGAAAGATGGCGGACAAACCGACGCCAAGCGCCGTCCCAGTTAGGACCGTGCCCGCGACTCTTAGCTTCTGACGTCTGCCGGAGAGATAGAAGGCGTAACAAATGGGGATGGGCGAAAAGATCAGGGTTGTGGGCAGGTGAGTCATCAAAAGCAGCGCATAGCTGACAGCCAATCCTGCCACTGCGAGCTTCTTACCGTTTACTATTTTATGAGTGAAGAAGAGGATTAAAGGCATCCAGACAAACGCCCAGTACTCTGCAAGAGATCCACGTATGTAAAGATCGGCAGCCAGGTGATAGGGCGTGGCCATGTACAGGACAGCGGCCAGCAAAGCCGAGTTGCGATCAGTCAGATCTTTGAGCCACAGATACGCGCAGAAACCGGATGCGATCAAGGCGAGGGAAGCTGATAGTCCAAGCTGATGCCAACCATGCAGGTCACCAGGGAAGAATGGTTTGAGTAAGCTGGTCAGGAAAAATGGGACAGGCGGATAATAGTAAAAGACAGGGCTCCCCAAGCCTTCATTCATTCCCATGAGCCAGCGCGGATAAAGATCACCGGCCCAGAGCTGCATTGAAAAATGTATGTACCAAGGAGCGTGATGCGAGACGCCGTCATCGCTAAAAACAGGAATGCCGTAGATGATAGCTGGAATAGTGAAGACAAGTCCGGCAGCCGCGATGACCACAATGGGGAATAACTTTGATTGCACCACCTTCCTTGCCGGGCCAGCTTTGATGAGCGACAGCATTTCGATTCTCTATGTGAGCGCGTTTCTCTGAGACTACAATCAAGTTTGGATAGTTCCCAGTCCGAGTACGTCCTCTCTAAAAGTGAGTTGCGGTTTCCGCGTGAAATGCAGCGCGTTAGTCGACCGCCTTCCACAAATCTTTGTTTTCCTCTCGATCAGGGTACCCTACCGCTGCTTTTGACATCACCTTCCGGCTTGCGCATCACGATCGATCTTTCGACACGATGTTCCGGCTAATGTGAGCAGGCGGAGCGTGCGGGGGCGACACTTTGTCGCCACGCAAAGCCTCCGCGGCGGCATTGCGCCGCTGGCTTACTCAAAGAACCGCGCTTGAAGGACTTATATTCTAATCGATACGCAACCCGTTAGCCGCTGAGTTTGACCGGCAACTCATTTTGAGAGAGCGGCACATCCGTTGCTCTCCTCTTCCGTTGAATTACTTCCCGAATAGTTTCAGGGGCTGAGTTCAGACAAAGGCATAGACGTGAAGAAGAGACTGATGGTGGAGAGCGCTTTAAGGCAAATTCGTCACGGCTTCAATCGGCCGTTCATGGTGATGTTTGAGACCACACTGCACTGCAATATGAAGTGTGGCTATTGCGCTATCTGGCAGAACCAGCAGCCCGAAGACCGCGCCGTGCGCGAACGCGTCTTTTCCAGGATGGATGAGGCGGCTGAGTTCGGGGTCTTCGCGTGGAGCTTTTCCGGCGGCGAGCCATTGATGAATCCAAACATGCCGGATTACATCGAGTATGCCGCGCGCAAAGGCTTCTACACTTCAATGCCGACCAACGGATTGGCCCTTAAGCGCTACGCGGACGCTTGTGTGAAGTTGGATCAGTTGGAAGTCTCCATTGATACGCTCGACCACAAGAAGTTTGCGCAACGCCGCGGGATCGACGGCTTGCCGACAATACTCTCCGCGCTTGATTACATCACCGGCAACCTTAATCACAACACGATTCAGATTAACGCCGCGGTCGATCTTGAAAATCTTGAAGACCTGCCGGCGCTCGCCAGCTTCTGCCAGGAACGTGGTTTTCTCTTGCACACCGAAGCCGTACACAACGTGGTGCGCACCACCTGGCAGACCGAAGACGTTGAGATGGAACGTGACGCGCTGGATAAGGTTGCCGGCTTCGTACTGAACCTGCGCAAACAATACAAGTGTGTCCGTTTCTACAAGGACTACTACAAGTTTTATCGCGACGACGGCTTCTCGAAGAAGTTTCCCTGCCGTTCAGCTTCGCACTTAGTCAACATGCGACCCGACGGCTCGATCCAGTTTCCCTGCGCGTTTGTGCAATTGCATCGCGGCGCGCCTGAGATGTCATTGCGGGAGATCTACAACTCTCCCGAAGTGAGAAAGATCATCATGCAATCGCCCGAGATGTGGGACTTCTGCAAGGGCTGCAAGATTGGTTGCCCTTACGAAGTCTCCGCTTATCGCAACAGCCCTCTGACAGCGATGCGCTCGGCGTTGGATTTTCTACAGCTGTCGTGAGGCTTGAGTATTCGGCTGCCATTCATTCTAGAACATGATTACTGAAGAAACTTTGGTTGAACACGAACAGGCTCGCGGTACGCGACAGCTGCCGGAGAGAACCGAGCCTGCGGCTGTTCGCGTGCGCGGTCTCGTCAAGCGATACAA
>JBGQJH010000019.1:0-13489 GCA_041498935.1 Pyrinomonadaceae bacterium
CTGACGCCAAACATGGTGAAGATGATTCTGATGTACACGGCGCAACCGTTGGCGGGCTTCAATACTTTTGAACAGGGCGCCGGCCAGTTGAATGTTGCGGGCGCGGTGGCGGTTGCAAAACTAGTGCGCGGTGACCTCCTCGGTTTGATAACTCCGGCGGTAGGTTCATCTTTGCTGACCCAGGCTGCTCCCAACCCGCAGACAACTATTTCTTCCTATGGATTCCCCTGGGCGCAGGGTCTCGTCTTGAATCATGCGACGATAACCGGCACGAACCTGATCAATAAGTACCAAAAGAGTTATGGCAAGGGTTATCTGCTCAGCGATGGTGTCAGCGAAGGAGCCTACTCGCAAAGCCTCAGCACGAGCATGTGGACGAGCAACCTGGCGCTGGGAAACTACCTGATGAAAAGCGACGGCACGCCGATGGGAGGTGGAGGCGTTTTCTGTGCCACCGGCATCATGCTCGGCGACGGCATCATGCTCACTGACGGCATCATGCTCACCGATGGCATCATGATCAGCGACGGCATCATGATCACCGACGGCATCATGATTACCGATGGCATCATGATCAGCGACGGCATCATGATTACTGATTCAAGTACCGGCGACACTACTTCAAGCATGCATTAGAGCGAAGCTGCCAGCCGTATCTTGCTCATTCAGTGAAAACAAGCAAAGGGGCCGGTCAGGTGATCAGCCCTTTCCGCGTTAGCCAGCATTTCTCAACTTGTCGTCATTCCTCAAACGGTGGTATGCATTGCCGGTAAGATCAATAGATTAAAGTTCGCTCTCACCCGACCAGTCGTTCGCGATGGCGGTCCAATCTACCGCCCGCTCTTGGGCCAGCGTCCATACGTCCCAAAAATCTGGATCGGCGGACTGCGGCCGCTGCTCGTACGGCAATTCATCGATCTCAACCAGGATTGGGATCGGGGTGGCCCAGCCCAATAGAATAGCTTGCTTCAGGCCAAACAATAAGAGATCAATGACCAGCTAAAGAGAAGCGGCGTTGAAGGGGTTGGGTGACAGAGATGACGGCTCACGCGATGCGTGACAAGCGGGCGCGAAGTGGAGCGGCGGAACAGTACAACGAGCAAACAGTAATCAGCAATCAGCAACCTGCGGCCTGGAAAGTAATCCCCGGAAACCGAGCGTTTCCAGTCTCCCTCTCTTTTCTGTTAAAGTCCTATCCTCGTCCGCGTAGCAGCAATGGCCAGTTAATCGGCTGTTCTTAGCGGTTCCTGAGCGGGTGGCCGAGGTTCCGAAGAGCCGGCAACCGTGTTGCTGACTGACCAACCGCTACTGCCATGAGGGCATCAAAATCCAAGCCCGAGCGGGGCATCATAGACAGCAGGATATCCATTAATGCGAACTACTTCTATTAGATTCTTCAGCCGGCTGGCGCTCGCCCTGGTGCTGGCGCTGTATGCGGCAATTTGCTTCGGGCAAAGCGCGCCCGGCAGCGAGGTGGTGATGGTGCTGCCATTTGAGAACACCTCAAATCATCCTGAATACAACTGGGTCGGCGAGAGTTTTGCAGATTCGCTCGCTGAATTGCTCAACAAGCCAGGGCTGCTCGTTGTGTCCAGCGACGAACGCGAGCTTGCTTATCAGCGTCTGCGCCTTCCCGAAACAGTGATCCCGTCGCGGGCAACGGCCATCAAACTGGCACGCGAAGCCAAAGCGTCAATGATCGTGATCGGAACCTATTCCGTGACTCCAGTCGAGGACGACAGTAAGTCTGAGAGTGCTAAGCCGGAAAAGGACAAGTCGTCCGCCGAGGCTTATGTGCAATTAACCGCGCGCGTAATCAAAGTGAATGAAGGTCGCACGCTCGGTGAGATGTTTGACGGTAGTTGGGCGACACGACAGTTTGATTTCGGCGGTCCCCTCACCACGTTGCAAAACATTCAGGGGCGACTTGCCTACCAGATTCTTTATCAACGCGACAAGGCGCTTCCCTTCTCTCAAAACCAGTTGGTCCAGGAAGCGACCAAGGTACCGCAGCGCGCGTTTGAAGCCTACGTTAAAGGTGTGCAGTTAAGCGAACGCGATGCCAAACGTGCCAACTACCTGAAGAACGCCTTTCGCTTTTACGCCGACGCAAATGGCGGAGCAATCTATCCGCAAGCCGCCTTCGAGTTGGGGCGTTTCTACATGCTTGAAGGGAAGTGGAAAGACGCGACGGAGTATTTCACGAAGCTGCAGAAGAAAGATCCACACTATGCCGAGGCCGCGTTTTACGCCGCGCTTGGATACGCCAAACTTGACGATCTCGGCCATGCGCTGGCAGCGATTGTGCCTCTTTCGTCTGACGTGCCGCTGATTGGAATTTACAACAATGCCGGCGCGATTGCCGTGCAAGCCTCGCGCGAAGAAAAGAAGGACGATGAACGCGCGCGACTGCTGGCCCAGGGCACCTCTTTTTTGGCTCGCGCCGCGGAATCGTCGACTGACGATCCGTTAGTTCACTTCAATTACGCGCTTGCCTTGTTTCTATCAGGCAAATACGCCGAAGCGGCTGATCAACTTAAGCCGGTGATCACGGCCGACCCAAGAGATGGCCAGGCGTATTTTCTTTACGCAAAGTCTCTCGAGAAGGTGGGGAAGACTGAAACAGCTAACGCGGCGGACGACCAGGCTCGACGCTGGTTGCCAACTTATGCGAAGTCGCAAACTGAATGGCAGAAATCGCAGACGGTGAGTGGCGTCTCGCCGCGGATGCGCGACGTTTTGAACCGCGATGACGTGTCTACCCTGATAAGAGATACGGCCAATTCGGCCAACCCCAGTTTGGGCACGGAGGACCTGCTTGCGAAAGCGCGCGATCTCTATCAGGCAGGACGCGATGAGGAGGCCCTGCCCGAGTTGCATCGCGTTGTTATGCTTGAACCCACCAATGCTGAGGCCTACCTGCTAAGCGGACGCATCAATCAACGGCGTGGCGATCAAGAGGCCGCAATAGCCGCCCTCAAGACTGCAATCTTCTGGGATCCAAAACTGATCGACGCGCATATTTTGCTTGGCAGGATTTTCCTCGAGCGTGGAGATCGTGGAGAAGCGACGAAGTATGCCACGAGCGCGATGACGATAGATTCCAACAATCAGGAAGCCATTGCTTTGCAGCGCCAGGTGACCATGGGCAAGAACTGACCACTTTGAGATTTGAGATCTCAGATTTCAGGCCTCAGATCTCAAGACAAAGCATCTCGATTGGAACGCCCGAATTTAGTAGGGCCTACTAATCCTTGCGAGGCGATTCTCAAGCGAGAATTGCCTCAATTTCGTTTATAGTCATGGTGTCCCCAGTCACGGCCGATGCGACCAACAACCGTTATTGCGATCATTGCTACCTTCACGCTGCTCGTCGCAGTCGCGGTGGCGGCGCTAGCGCGTCACAAAAAGGCGGGCGGCGGAGACATCAAACTGATTGGCGAGATTGGCGCGGTTGACATAAAACTCGATCCCGAAGGCACGGTGATCGTCTGCGGAGAGTTATGGCGCGCAAAGTCCTCTGATGGCGGCGTCATCTCATCTCGCACGCGAGTACGCGTCGTTGGATTTAAGGATCATCTGGCGCTGGTCGAAGTTTGCGATTAGGTTTGTCCTCTTAACCTCACTCAGCCGAATGCACCTGCTGTTTTGAGTGCTCCTTAAATACCCAATCATCCGGAACCCAAGAGATTTTTTCAATGGCACGCAAGCTGCTCTAAGGACAGCCGGCACGCACGGTAGACCAAGGTAAGGTTAATCCGTGCCCCCGCCGCCGCCACACCTCTGAGCGCCGCCTGCCGCTGCGCCAGCCGCCCGCCGAGCAACCCTTCAGTGCTCCCTCCGAAATATGAACCCAGTCAGCAATGACTGGGTTCTACCTCTTTTGGGTTTCCTCGTTTCATCATTCGTCTACTCACAACCTGAACGTGTGCTGGTTTTCCGCATTCACAAAATAACTTGCATAGTGTCGATGCTCGCGCTTTACGCCCAATCACCCCCACTTTCCAGAAAAACTTTCGCCTCTGGCACACAAGGTGCTCTAAAGATAACCGGCATGCACGGGAGACCAAAGTAAAGTCAAAACGTGCCCCCGCCGCCAACTTTCCTCTGAGCGCCGCCTGCCGCTGCGCCAGCCACCCGCCGAGCGACCCTTCAGTGCTTCCCCCCGAAATATGGAACCCAGTCAGCAATGGCTGGGTTCTCCCGCTTTTAGCATTCAATATTTCGCCGCCTTCCCATTTGCCTACTGAATTGCCTTTACAGTGTTGCAGACCGCCACTAATCCTTTTCTAAAACTACTTACCAATCCCAGTCATTCTGCGCCGAATTTTGTCACTTTGCGGGTGACGTTTTCTGTCTTTTTGACTCCATTTCTGACCGATTTGAGTCGGCCTCTAGCGCTTGACGGCTGATCGGAAAAATATTTTTTTGTCTATCCCTCCCCCCGAATCTCACACACTTAGCCTCGCCGGATTGTCCCGACTCTTAATCGCCAGCTTCCGACCCGCCGAAACTTTAGGTTGCTGATCAGGCTTTTGGTAAACTCGCCTTAATGCAGGACGTAGTCTCTACACCGTCCCGGTTCAGCCCAGGACGAGCAGCCTGGTTTTTGAGACTAGCTACCCACGTTCGCTCCGAGGCGCCTTCACTGGCCGACTGTGGAATAGCAATCGTCTCCGCGGCGCTTCTCATCATTTCGTTCCCAGACTTCAATCTCTGGCCGCTTGCCTGGGTCGGACTAGTCCCATTATTCCTGGTTGTGGTCCGCAAGCCGCAGCCGTGGCGCTGCTTCCTCTCGGGCTGGCTTTTCGGCGCAGTCTTCTTTTACGGCTCTTGTTATTGGCTCACGTATTCAATGATCCATTTCGGCGGGATCCGATCCTGGCTAGCGTTTGTTTTGCTCCTACCCGGAGCGGTCCTGCTCGGCGTCTTTCCCGCCGTTTTCACTCTCGTGCTCGCGCGCGCTATCCGGAGCTGGGGAACAGCCGCTTCGTTTGCGGCTCCGCTGCTTTGGCCGGCGCTCGAATTTGCACGACTCGAAACTACCGGCCAGCTTTGGAACGCAATCGGTTATTCCCAGGCCTACCACCCGATATTGATTCAAACGGCTGCGTGGGGCGGTGTTTATGCGGTGGGATCTCTGATCGTCTTAGTAAACACCGCAATCGCCTTCGTTATTTTGAACCGCAGCGTGAGAGCTTTGGCGATTACGGCTGCGACGATTCTGCTGGTAGCCGCTCTAATTGTCCTCACTAACCCAACATCGCCCTGGCGACAGTTTCGACTTGTCATAGAAGCAGACGCGGTTGTCGTGGCCATTCAGCCCAACGTGCCCATGGACCTGATCAAGTCGGATGAAGACATGCAAACGCTCACTGCGCGTCACTTGGAAATGAGTCAGTCTGCGCTGCGACAGCTTCCGGATGATGGAAAACCTCGGTTGGTAATCTGGCCCGAGTCGCCCATGAACTTCGCCTATGGCGGCGACATCCGGCTCCGTGAAATGATTGCTACCTTCGCGAAAGCAAACAAGGCTTCACTGCTTCTAAACTCTCAAGAAGTGGCGCCCAACGACGGAATTTACAATTCGGCGCTGCTGATAAATGAACAGGGTAGCCTCGTCGCCCAATATGATAAGATTCGCCTGCTGCCGTTTGGCGAATACGTTCCGCTGCCGCAATGGTTGCCGGGAGCGGGTTTGATAAGAGCGATAGTCGGAGACTTTACTCCGGGCACGAACTACCGGCTGATGCCTGTCGGCACAATGCGGGCAGGAGTTTTCATCTGCATCGAGTCGGCGTATCCATCGATCGCGCGCAGGTTCACAGCCGAAGGCGCCGACGTGCTGGTCAATATTTCCAACGATGGCTACCTCGGACCCACAGCAGTGATGCGGCAACATCTGGCTAATGCGGTATTCCGTGCGGTTGAAAATGGTCGCCCCTTGCTCCGGGTCACAAACACCGGTATTACCGCCTTCATCACACCGGCGGGCGAGGTCAAGGATGCGACCCAGGGTTTTAGGCCGGAGGTCAGAACGTGGGGAATCGCGCGCGCGAAGGATGGACAAACGTTCTATGCAAACCACGCCGATCTGTTTGCCGCCGGTTGCGCCCTTTTGAGCCTGTTGATTTTTGTCTTTTCGTTTAAGAGAAGAGCCGGCGAAACTGGCAATAAGCGGTCCGCCGCAGCTGGTTAATTACCCCGTCACTATTTGGAGGATCAATGATCGAGACTTTATCAATTCAGGATTTAAGAAACTCTTATGAAGAGCTGCGCACCCACGTCGAGCAACTCGGGAGGTTTCTTTGATGTTGCGGCCGGGCGCGAAGAGTTGAAGCGTATCGAGAATCAGGCGTCGTCGCCGGATTTTTGGAATGACCAGGAGGCTGCGCAGAAGCTACTGCAAAAGCGGACTGTTCTGGAAAAGAAGATTCAACGACAGGAGCAGTTTGAATCTCAGATTGCGGACGCCGGCGTGCTTTTTGAATTTGCCGAGGAAGATGAAGAGTCCTTGAAAGAGCTTCGCGCCCTGGTCGAACGCCTCGAGCACGAGGTCAGTGTCGCGGAAACTGAAATGCTGTTGGGAGGCGACAACGATCAGCTAAACGCCATCTGCACCATTCATCCCGGGGCAGGCGGCACGGAGTCGCAGGACTGGGCCGAGATGCTTCTGCGCATGTACCTGAAATGGGCGGAGCAACGCGGGTTCAAAACGGAGGTTATTGACTACCAGCCCGGCGAGGAAGCGGGACTCAAAGGAGTGACGTTTAGAGTGGCAGGTGAATACGCCTACGGCCTGCTGGCGGCTGAAGCCGGAGTGCACCGGCTGGTGCGCATCTCACCTTTTGATCAGGCGGCGCGGCGTCACACTTCGTTTGCGTCGCTATTTGTTTATCCGGAGATAGACGAGAACATCGAAGTGGAAGTCAATGACAAGGACTTGCGCGTAGACACATATCGCGCAACCGGCGCCGGCGGTCAACACATTAACACCACCGACTCGGCGGTTCGCATCACCCACCTGCCTACGGGGATCGTCGTGCAGTGCCAAAATCAACGTTCACAACATCAGAACCGCGCCGTGGCGATGCAGGTGTTGCGATCGCGGCTCTACGAACTCGAACTCGAAAAGCGAAAAGCTGAGACTGCTGAGCTGGAAGCCAACAAAGCAGACATCTCTTTCGGCTCGCAAATCAGGAGTTACGTGCTCGCGCCTTATCAGCTCGTCAAGGACACCCGCACCAAGCTGGAGCGCGGCAACGTCGATGCGGTGCTGGCCGGCGACATAGATGACTTTATTAAGGCGTACCTGCTTGCAAAGAAGGCAGCTTAATGAATTCAGAGTTCAGCCTCAGTTTGTTTTCACCGGGCGGCAACCTGAAGGTTGTACTCTAAACGTGGTTTGAGTCTCAGGAGTCGAAATGGCAACTACTGAGTTTGAGGAGAAGCCAAGGATAATCACTCCGCGAAACAGTCGCCGGAATGAGATTGTGGCGATACTGCTGCTCGCGTTGGGTCTGCTGCTCGCGCTCTGTCTCGTCTCGGCCGCTTTTTATCCCGGCGACCCTTCATGGAATTCGGCCAGCCAGGCGGAAACGCGCAACTGGGCCGGTTCCATCGGCGCGAACGTCGCGGCGGCTTTGTTTCAGTCGATTGGGCTCGCCGCCTATCTGCTTCCCTGTTTATTGCTGGCCGCGGCGTGGCGAAGGTTTAAGACGCGCAGCTTTCACGCACCCTTCTACCGTTTGCTCGGCCTCATACTCCTGACCTTAGCAGGGGCGGCCCTGCTCTCAATCTCTAACCTCCATCCGCTTTTTGATTCCAGCGTCCAGCCGGGTGGATTGGTGGGAACACTAATCTCGCGTGGTCTCGCCAGTGGCCTTAACACCGTCGGCGCAACTGTCCTATTAATTGCCGTCGTCGCGACCGGACTACTGCTGGCGACAAACTTTTCGTTCATTGGCCTGTACGAAAACCTCGTCGGTCTCATCGCGGGACGCTTCGCGTTTATCGGCACAATTCCCACCCGAGTCAAAGCCTGGCGTGAGAACCGCCGTGAACGTTCACACGTGCGTAAGCAACAACGCGAGACCCTAAAGGCGGAGACGCTGGCCGCGCGCACGTCGCCAAAAGGCTCGCTCGATTTGAGTCCCGAAGAACGCATCGCCCAATTCATGAAGGAAGGCGGCGCAGCCACCACCAACGCCGAAGCAATCAGCCGCGGTGAAACTCAACGGGCAGCAACGATTCAGGGTTACGCAGAACCAGCGCGCGCCGCCGCCGCTGGCGCCGGAGTTCAGGGAGCAACCGTAGTCAATAGTCCATCAGGTCGCCGCTCGATTTTTCCCGGCTCGCGAGGTGGAACCGCTGTCGCCGATGAAGAGCCGGAGGTTGAAGAGATGGTCAAGGGCGCGTCCGTATTGCGCCTGAAGGGTGAGGCGCCGGCCACCGGTAAACTTCCCTTCGACGCTGACCGGGCCCGGCGCTTCTCCTATACCGACTATTCCATGCCGCCGCTCGAGTTTTTGAATGAGGCGCCGCCTCCCAGTGAGCAGGCAGATGCGGAGTTGCTTGGACTCGCGACGCGTTTAGCTGAAAAGTGCAAAGAGTTTAATGTCACCGGACAAATCAAGCACATCTGCCCCGGTCCGGTGGTGACCACTTACGAATTCAAACCCGATCCGGGCGTCAAATATTCGCGCGTTGTTTCCCTCGTTGACGATCTCTGCCTGGCGCTGAAGGCAGAGTCGATTCGCATCGATCGCATGCCGGGCAAACCTCACGTCGGCATCGAGGTGCCCAACCCGCGCCGCGAAACAATCTTTCTGCGAGAGGTAATTGAGTCGCGGGCGTTTCGCGAGTCGCCTTCTAAACTTACCATCGCGCTCGGCAAGACCATAGACGGACTCAACTATGTCGCCGACCTGGCGAAGATGCCCCACCTGCTAATCGCCGGCACGACCGGCGCGGGTAAGTCTGTCGGTGTCAATGCGCTGATCGTTTCCATTCTGTATCGCGCGCGGCCTGACGAAGTGAAATTTATTCTGATTGATCCGAAGCGTCTGGAACTGGGGCTTTACGAAGACATCCCTCATCTCGCCACTCCCATCATCACCGATCCGAAGCTTGCTTCTCGTTCGTTGAAGTGGGCGGTCGCGGAGATGGAGCGGCGCTACCGCGATCTGGCCGGCTGGGGCGTGCGCAACATAGACGGCTACAACACCGAGATCATGCGCCGAAATCTAGTCAAGGAATACGATGACCAGGGCGAGCCGCACAAACCACTTCCCTACATCGTGATCATCATCGACGAACTTGCCGATTTGATGATGACCTCGGGCCGCGAAGTTGAGGAGTCTATAACTAGGCTGGCGCAAATGGCCCGCGCAGTTGGTATTCACCTGGTGCTGGCCACGCAACGACCTTCAGTTGACGTGATCACCGGCCTGATTAAGGCAAACTTCCCTTCGCGTATTTCCTTCCGCGTGTCGTCCAAAGTCGACTCGCGCACAATCATCGACACGAACGGCGCCGAACATCTGCTCGGCCGCGGCGATATGTTATTCCTGCCGCCGGGCACGTCGCGCCTGATACGCGTTCACGGCGCCTACATCGACGAAACTGAGATTGGCCGCATCGTCAACCACGCCAAAGCCCAGGGTCAGCCGGAGTACAACGAAACTATTACACAGTCGGATGAAGAAGCGCTGGGGCTCGAGGAAGGCAGTGGCGAACACGACGAGCTGTTCGAAGAAGCACTGCGAATTTGCGTCGAGATGAAGCGGGCGTCGACCTCCGTGCTACAGCGCCGGTTGCGCATTGGCTACGGGCGCGCGGCGGCGATTCTCGATATCATGGAGCGCGAAGGACTCATCGGCCAGGCGGACGGCTCGCGGCCACGGCCGGTGCTGGGACGCGCTTACGAAATGATCGCGCAGTGGGACGAAGGCGGCGACGTCGAATAGACGCCAATCAGAACCGGGAGCCGTAGCGACCGGGTCCTGCGATGCGTAGTTTGTCAGATAGAGTCTTACCCGGTCGCTACCGCTCCCGGTTCTGATGTTGTTCCTCGCGACATTTCCACGCGAAGCTGTGGAAAAATCTGTGGACAACTCACGATAAAACATACGAACTTTTGAAATCATTAGACTTTTAGCGTAGTGCACACTTGAGCGGCAGAGTCACAAAGCCTTCATGAACACTTACTTGCATACGTGAAACAAAATCTCCCACCAGCAAGGTCTCAAGCGTCACTCATGACCTTGGTCATATTCGCGCTCGCTCTGTTTGCTTCAGGTTGCGGTACAATCACGCACCTCTCCGCGAACCCAGTTCAGTACAACATCGTGGTACCAAAAGCTGAACGAGGTTCACTAGTAAACATCAACACCGCTTCAGCGCAGGAGCTGGAGAAACTTCCCGGAGTTGGCAAGGTTATTGCTGAGCGAATCGTCCTGCATCGCGAGCAGTATGGACCCTTTAGCCGGGCGGAACATCTGATGATGGTGCGCGGCATTAGCGATCGGAAGTTTCGCGGGCTTCACCCGCTGATTGTTGTGGAATGACAGGGGCCTGGCTCCCCCGCGCCCTTGCCGCGACCGCCGCCGTGTTACAATCGAATCCGAAATTAATAGCTTAGGAGAAAGACATGCCATATTCAGAACTGATGATTCGCCCGATGCGTGAGGAGTTGACCCGCATCGGTGTCGAAGAGTTGAGAACGCCCGAAGACGTCGATAAGATTCTGCGCAACGAAGGCACCGTGATGGTCGTCATAAACTCGATCTGCGGTTGTGCGGCCGGAAAAGCGAGGCCGGGAATCGCCCAGGCGCTGCAACACAGCGTGCGGCCGGACAAAATTGCGACTGTGTTTGCCGGCGCGGACATTGAAGCCACCGAAAAAGCACGAAGCTACTTCACCGGCTACGAGCCGTCTTCGCCTTCCATCGCGCTGCTAAAGGACGGAAAACTTGTCTGGATGTTGGAGCGCCGTCAGATCGAGGGCAAGGATGCCTGGCAGGTTGCCAATGAACTCACGCAGGCTTTTGATCAGCATTGCGCCAAAGCGGAAGCCACTGTGAACTAGCAAATACGGTTGTTTAGAGGCGGGCGTTGCCCGCTGTCTCAACCGAATCGGCGGGCAACGCCCGCCGCTAAACTGAAGCTTAGTGGAGCTCTTTTGACAGTCTTGCCGGACCAAGCACGTTAGCAAACTCGGAATGCGCCAGCACTATCTCCGGAGATTGCTGCATAGCCGCAAAGTATTTTCTCTGAAATTCACCGCCTGCCTCGTTCGGAGTGAGCAGTATGCTCGCCTGTCGAATAAGAGCAAGCCCGGTATTCTCGCCAGGTGCTTCGCGCGCGGCCAGGAGTTCATCCATCTCGACGATAAGTTCCGACAACTGCCGCAGCCACGCGAACCAGGGATCGTTCATTACAAGTTGCAGAAATTGATAGCTATTGCCGAGCTTGCCGTGGTCACGTTCATAGCCCTCGCGCTCGAAGTCGAGGAGCGTCTTGTGCACGCGAAGCAGGACTGTGCGCACACTAAGGAGCTGTTGGCGCGTTTTTTCAGTTATCTCGTTTTCAGGAGTCATCCTTCAATCTTTCCGGGCTCGTTCGCGGCGATAATCTGTAAAGCAAACTGTTAGTTTTTGGCCGACTTACTACCAAGTCCACCTAAGCGGGTAATGTCTTAGTTTGAGGTCTTCTCTGTGCAACAGAGAAATCGGATTTAAGACACCACAACTAAGCGCTCTCGTTACCGATTATCGTCTCGATGATTTTGTCGGCATCGATATGCTGGCGATGAAAGACAGCGGCCGGGGCCTTCAAGTTGTAAACCCTGATTCGCTGATTTAGTTCAGCAACTTTCTCTCGAAACTCTCTCACGCTTCTTTCCCATTCCGGGTCGGAAGCGGCCTTTGCTCCCCTTCCGAAGAGTGCCCAGGCTCGCGACAACTTTGTTCGTGAAGCGTCAAACCCGGCATCAATGTCCTTGCGCTCTTCAATCCACGCCGGGGCGAAACCGGCATTACGTAATAGTCGATGCACCACTCGTAAATCCGGATCTTCAAAGGGATTCTCCTTGAGATCAATGGGCTCGCCCTTGCCCGGTAAGTCGTCAAACTCGCCATTCTCGATGGCTTCCCTGAGCCTTTTTTCCGCAAGAGATTCCAGCCTGTTCATTGGCTACCCCGATCTGAAAGGTTCGCGCTCGCAAACTCTTGTTAGAGAACGTTAATGCAGAACGGTTAGTTCGCTCAAGTCTCCAGCGACCGCTGCTCGTCTGCGAATTCGCGATGCTATGCCTATGGTATGATCGGCTCGCATGCCGCCCCCTTTCAGTCTCCAAACTCCGATCGAAGAGCTATACAAATACCGGCTTGCCCGTTTCGGCCAAACCCTTTCGCATAAGCTCGCTCTGGAAATCGCCAGCCACTTCGGCAAAAAAGATTGCCGCAACGCCACGGTCGAGGATCTGCTGGGCTACCTGCCGATGCGTTACGAAGACCGCTCAAGTCCGGCGCGCATACGCGACCTGGCTGAGGGAATGGAAGCCTCGCTGGAGTTAGTGGTTAAAGTGGCAGGCGGTTATCAGGTTCGCAACCGCCGCTCTCAGGGACGTTCGCGACTCTTCATCTTCGAAGTTACCGCTACTGATCCCGACAGAACCGGCCGTCCTATCGTTGTTTGGTGGTTCGTTTCCGGCACGCACGCGCATGACATCGTCGACTATTACAACAAACGTTTCACGCGCGGCGCGCGCTTCATCACTTTCGGCAAATGGGAATGGGACAAGCGTCGCGCTACCTTCTCGTTGCGGCTAAACAAACCAGCGGATGAGCTGGAGCTGTTGCCCCCGGCGCCGGGACAGGGAAATGCTGACACGGATAGCGCCAGGGAAAATAAAACGGCCGTATCAGACGGGGCGATCGGACTGGACACCGTTGACAGCGACGACCCGGCGCTTGCCGTAATCCACACCGGACGTCGCGTTCCCATCTATCGCAAGCTCGGCGAGTTCAGCTCGAAACGCGTGCGCGAGATTATCCATGCGGTGCTCGCATTGTTGCCCGACTCCGCCTTTTCAGAAACCTTGCCGGCTGATTTACGTCAACGGCAGAAACTAATCGCCCGCGCCACAGCCATGCGCCAGATTCACTTTCCGTCGGAAGACACGCCGCTCGCGTTGTACCATCAGGCGAGAAGTCCCGCTCACCTCCGGCTCATCTTTGAAGATTTTTTCTGGGTAGCGTTGGGGATTAGCCTGAAACGCGGCAAGCGTACCAAAGAGACCAAGGGCGCCATGATAAAACTTGATCAGGCGACCAAACTGAGAATTGGTTCAGTGTTGCCGTTCAAGCTAACCGACGCACAGCGTCGGGTAGTTAAAGAAATATTCAGGGACTTGAAATCAGACGCGCCGATGAACCGCCTGCTGCAAGGCGATGTCGGCAGCGGCAAGACCATCGTTGCGCTCATC
>JBGQJH010000020.1:0-13462 GCA_041498935.1 Pyrinomonadaceae bacterium
ACTTCGAGTAACCACAATCCCTACAGAAGTCGCAGCCGGAGGCGTGTTCGAGTTGGCCGTGGCATTCGGGGCAGATGCCGATCATGGTGGACATGATCGCGCCGGTCACCGAGTGCGGAGCGCTGAGTTCAGAGTGCGGAGTTTGTTTGCCAAGCGCGCGCGCAGAGTCGGGAAGGTTTTGCACGCGGCGGTTGGTGATCATGATGCATTCGGCAACTGCCTGTTCGGGCGAAGTCAATAGACGCTCGTTGAACCAGACGGCGTGCGTGCCGGTCACCTTGTTAAGGCTGTAGGCAACTTCAGCGGCATCGAAACCGCCGCGCAGCATCTTCGAAGCCAGCAGTCCCACGCCACCCGAGATTGGGCCAGTGGCAAAAACTTCCTGAATCATCTTGCCATCGTGATTGACGGTGACGTAGAGGTTCTGGCCGTCAAACGGAATCTGCCAGGTGGCGCCGCTAAGCTCGCGCGGCCGCTCGATTCGAATTGCTTCAATTTGTGCTTGAGTTTGCGCCCTCCCTGACACTCCCACCCCATCCGGGCTGCCCGTCTGGGGACCCCGGGGTCGGGCTACTGCCCCGTTCGCTTCTGCGTCTGTTGCCGTGTCCGCTTGCATTTGCTGCCGGGCTAACACTTCAGCATCTGTCGCGACGGGAGCAACGTGCGCGGCATCGGCATGACTGGCCGGCGGGTCGTCCAGCACTTCTACACCTACCTCCGGATTGCAGGCTGTCTCGCTTTTTGCTTCCAACCCTGGCAAGTCCGACGCCTTCATCGACGTGAGCACCTGATTGTCGCGCGAGCCGTCGCGGTAGTAACTGACGGCCTTGCAACCAAGCTGGCGACCAAGACGGTAGAGGTTATCCACGGACTCAACCGTGTCGTTGACGGCGCCGTTGCAGGTCTTGGAAACGCTGTTGTCAACATTTCTCTGTGCCGCGGCCAGAACATGCACATGTTGCTCGGCGCTGATGTTCATCGCCGAAATGAATTGCGGCGGCAACTCGCTTTCGTGTTCGCAAACGTAATCGGCGGCCTTGTCGATCGACTCCTGTTCGGTCTGATCGACTTCGATACCCAAAGCTTGCGCCGCCAGCGTATGAACATACGTCCGTGTGCCCAACGTATCCTTGCGCACGTAGGCCCAGGAAAAATTCGGCTCGATGCCCGACGACGTTTCAGCCACCAGTGAAATCGTGCCGGTCGGAGCGATGGTGGTCACTTCGTAATTGCGCGGCGTCAAAGGCACCTCGCGCGAAACGCCGATCTGGTTGTAAAGAAACTCTTCGTAAGCTTCGCGATTCGGCTCAAACTCGGGGAAGGTCCCCTTCTCGGCGCCAAGCTTGATGCTGGCATTCCAGGCCTCGCAACGAATGAAACCCATCATCTCCTCCATCAAGTCGATTGACGCCGCCGAGCCGTAAGTGACGTTCAGATTCAAACAAAGATCGGCAAAGCCCATGATGCCCAGGCCCACGGGACGCGTTCTGGTGACGACATCATTTATTTCAGGCAGGGGCCAGGCGCAGGTGTCGATTACGTTATCGAGGAAGCGCGTGCAAAGATGTGTGACTTCGCGCAGGCGATCCCAATCAACGCGGTTCTCAGCGTCGTAGAACTTGTTCAAATCGATCGAACCGAGATTGCAGGAATTTGAGAAGTGCAGAAACTGCTCGCCGCAGGGATTGCACGAATAAATCGGCCCCATCGACTTCATCATGTGGTTGTGACGGTTGACCTCGTCGATGAAAGCAATTCCAGGTTCGGCATACTTGTGCGCACTGGCAACAATGCGATTCCAGATGTCGGGCGCGTAAACCATGCCCGGGCGCGGCGGCTCTTCAATGGTGCAGTCGGAGAGATCCGCGGTCTGGAACGCTTGCTTGTCGGGGAAGGCTACGGTTGTCCCATCGGGACGGCGGTAGACGACGTAGTCATCGTCGCGCAGCGGATCGTAGATCGGGTCAGTCCACGACTCGCCGTCAAACTCGAGTTGAAACCATTCGTTATCGTCAACTGCCTTCAAAAACTTGTCAGTAACGTTGACTGAGATATTGAAGTTGGTCAGCGAGTGCTGATCGTTTTTCGCGTGAATAAAACGCAGCACGTCAGGATGCGTGACGCGCATCATGCCCATGTTTGCGCCACGTCGCACACCACCCTGCTTCACTACGTCAGTGACCTGATTGACGATGTTCATGAACGACACGGGGCCGGAAGCCACTCCGCGAGTTGAACCGACCAGGGCGCCCGACGGGCGCAGGAATTCATAAGTCATACCCGTGCCGCCGCCGGTTTGATGGATCGTCGCCGCGGCCTTGGCGTGATCCATGATTCCGGTTATCGAATCCGGCACGTCGAGCACAAAGCAAGCCGCAAGCTGGCCATTGGCTTTGCCGGCGTTGACGAGGCAGGGCGTATTGGGAACAAACTCTCTGGCCAGCATCACATCGCTCATGGCATTAAAAAATAAATCCCGCTTCTGAGCGTCCTTTTCCGCGGCCGAAACATGACCCACCACGCGGCGAACGATGTCCGGCCACTCTTCAAGCGCACGGCCTTTCGCATCCTTCAGTGAATACCGCTTGCTGATAACGCGCTTGGCGTTCAGGCCGAGCGGCTGGGTCTTACGACGCACCTGCGGAGTGGTTGTGGGAGAGCCGGTTGCGGCGTTTGGAGATACGTCGGCTGCGGGGGTTTGTTTGCCTATGGCTGCGCTCATCGGGTCTGCCTTTCTCGTGCCCTGGGGTAACACCAGCACGAGCCAAATTCTGCGAGTTTCAAAGACGGTCCTACGGCTACATTATAGTAGACGCACCATCTCTAAGCATGTGTAGCGGATACTTCGGTCGGCTCTTTTCGAAGCGAGAAAACCTATCTGGAGAGCAGCTCGAGGGGCCTGCCGCTGCTCCATGCTAACTCGCCTCGTCTCAAGCGGAGCGCAATATACTCCCTTGAAAGACCAATGTCAATATGTTGTGGTCATCTTTTTTTTCAATGCATTATAGTGTGTTAATTGAGACTCCACGTTAAGTCCTAAACTACTGATAATCGGCCGCTTTGGCGGGCGCAGTGCTACTCAAATTCTCTGCGTGGTTAACATTCAGAGTGGGGTTTGCCCGGTAAAGCTTTCTTCGTAATTGTTTTGTGACCAAGTTTGGGTTGAGGATCTAGCAGCTCTTGGTCATTTCGAACTGTTGGAGAGTAACAATTCGAATTTGCCCATGTCGCGATTGTGGCTGTCCAGAGCAGCGAAAGTGTCGGAAGTTTCTTCCAGCATCTGTTTCGTCATTGCTATGGAGTCGCTGAGTTGTTCGAAATCCAGAGAAGAAACCCGCTCCGGTGTAGGCAGCGTGACAACCTGATCGTTAACCAGCCCGAAGAAGTTTTCAATAGACTGCAATTGCCCTTCAACCAGCTTCACTGACCGCTCGATATCCTGGAAAGCGGCAACTCTTCGCTTAAGAATCTCCACATTCGATTGCTGAATTCGTCTCTCGCGATCGTCTTTGGAATGCTCAACCGAACGCTCTGCCTGAACCAGTTGATTCTGCACCGCCTGGCGGTTTATAGATCGAAGATGATGTTTCCTACGGCGGTAAACGTCCAACAAATCCACAAAATCTTCCCAGCGGTGATCCAGGCTTTGAATGTTTGACGGAATCTGTTTCGTGCCCGTGAATTTCTTGTAGTTCGAATAAATCTGATTCTTCATCCAGCGCAAATACTCGACCGCTTCGCGTTCGCGGGGGTCAAACAGTTTGATGGAGGCTTCGCGTTGCTGGTCACGAAGTTTCAGCAGGCGCTGCTTTTCGCGGCGGTCAACAAGGCGGCGATAAATTGAGCTGGCTGGCACGGTAACTAAGTAAAGTGTTTCGGCGGCCAGGGCGGCGCCCAGGACGGTAACATCTTGAAAGTATGCGGCGCCTATCCCAAAAGTCGCCAATCCCCAAAAATTTAAGGGTTCTTTAAAGGCCTCTTTCAGATACTTAAGATCAATCTTAGGAAACTCAGGCATATCCTTGAAGAACTGAGAAAACCGACCGCGTGCTGTTCACACCGGAGTTGGGTCTCAATTTATACGATTACTGTTGTTTACGACTTTCTCAGTCTCCCCACTCGCGCCGGTTTCGCCCTGGGCCGGTAACGCCTGGGGAGCACCAGTGGCAGCCGGCAAGAGACCCATCTCCTGCTTATAAGCCAGCAGCTTGTCCTTGAGTTGCATGTCCATTGCTTCCCGTTCGATGTCCTGCATCTGGTTATCGACTGACGCGGAACCGAGCTGTAACTTCGCTTCAGCTGCGGCTGCACGACGATCAATCTTGTCGCGCATCTCATCAAACGTCGAAGCGTCATCACCGATTTGGAACGACTCCATTGTTTGAGCGAGTTGTTCCTGTAGCCGCGCCTGCTTCGACTGATTAATTAGCTGCATTGCTTCAGCCGTACGCCGCTGCATCTGCAACACATAATTGTCGCGGGCCTTGAGCGCCTGTTTCGATGCCAACGTGGCGTGCTCAAGTTGCTGCGAAGTCTTTTGCAGATCCACCTGTGCCTGTTGCAACTGTCCGATGTAGGCGGTGGCGATATCGTCGCGACTCAGCTTCACCGAAGCCCGGATCTTCGAATCCAGGTCCACGACCTGCCCCTCCAGACGTTCCTTACTTTTCGCCAGCAGCTTTTCCGTGGCCATTACCTGCGCCACAGAATTATTCAACTCCGGGACGCGGTCGCGCATGTCGCGAATCGTCTGCTGTAGTATGAGTTCGGGATTTTCAGTTGACTCAATTAGTCCGCCGAACAGCGCCCTCACCGAACGCGAGATTCTGCTAAAAAGTCCCATGTTGTCGCTGATCCTCCACCAAGAGATGTGCGATCTTTATTCGTGGCTGTTAAATTCCCGCGCCCGTATATGTACGATGAATCGCTGCGAAGGGTTCAAAATACGACTGCCAACGTAAAAGGCAGTATAACAGTTGTTGTGTGCTGCCTTCCAGACGGGCCCAACTCCCGAGGTTTAGCGCACGATCTCTAGCTTGCTCGCCCCTACCCGCAGCAACGCAAAGGTCGCACTCTAAACGACATTTGCTTTCAAACTCTGGTTGAATCGGCCGATATCGCGGCGATACTGCATTCCTTCCCAGCTAATCTTTTCAATGGCGCTGTAACAATTTGCCAACGCCTGCTCCAAAGTGGCACTTGCGGCCGTTATTCCAAGCACACGCCCCCCCGTAGTCACAAAATCGCCCGCTTCAGATTTTCCCGTGCCGGCATGAAATACCTGTAAATTGCCTTCAGCGGCAACGCGGTGCAGCCCTTTGATGACCGCGCCCGCTTCATACGGACCGGGATAACCGGCGCTTGCCAATACCACGCAGGCGGAGGATTGACCACTCCATTCAACCTCAATGCTTCGCAGAGCTCCGTCTGCAATGGCACGGAATATCTGGAACAGATCCGACTCTAGTCTCACTAGAATTGCCTGCGTTTCCGGATCGCCGAAACGCACATTGTACTCGAGCACCTTCGGGCCGGCGGCAGTCAGCATCAACCCGATGAAGAGAATGCCGCGAAAAGGAAAGCCCTCCTGATGAGCTCCCTGGAGAGTTGGCTCGACAATGTCGCGGGCGATTTGCCCAAGAGTTTCATCGGCGACAATCGACGGGTCGGTAATCGCGCCCATGCCACCCGTGTTTGGTCCGGTATCATTTTCTCCAATCCGCTTATGATCGCGAGCAGGCGGCATTAGGGCATAGTCGCGGCCGTCAGCAAACAGCAAGACCGACACTTCTCTCCCCTCCAGGGCTTCTTCGATCAAGATCTGTTTCGCAGCTTCGCGGCTGACCAGGGTCCCTCCGGCAATCTCCGCGACGGCTTCTTCTGCTTCCGCACGGGAAGGCGCAACCACCACACCTTTGCCCGCCGCTAGCCCGTCAGCCTTAACGACAACCGGAGCATGGGGCGAGCCAAACGTTCCACCACGCAGCACTTCCAGGGCCTCAGCCGCTGAATTGGCGACGCAATATTCGGCGGTTGGTATCTTGTGCCGCCGCATGAAATCCTTGGCAAAAGATTTACTCGATTCCAAACGCGAAGCAGCCCGGTTGGGCCCCATGATCTTTAGCCCCCGACGCTCGAATTCATCGACAATGCCATCAGCCAGCGGCCCTTCGGGACCGACAATCGTCAGATCGATAGCGTGCGACCGGGCAAACTCTATTAGCGACACGTTATCTGTGGCAGTGATCGGAACGCATTGCGCGAGCTGGGAAATTCCACCGTTGCCCGGCGTGCAGTAAAGCTCGAGGGGCACTCTTGAAGTTCGTTTTAAGGCCCAAATGATCGCATGTTCTCGACCTCCGGAACCTACGACCAGCGCTCTCATAGTTGGCAATACTCCTCAAACCCCGTTGGGTCAGTAGACTTATTCCAGAATAAGCTTCTTTTATCCTTGACACAATTTCGTCATAGTTATACTTTTCCCCATCCGCTCAGCCTGTTCGAGGGCAGCCCACGCTCACCCCGATACTCGCCAGGAAAATAGCGGCCCCTCTTTGAAACAGGCAGAACCGCTTCCGAGTGGCCCCGCCCAACACTGGATTTACCGACCCTGGGAGAACTAACCATGTCTGAACTGGAAGAAATCCGTGAGGTGGATACAACCTCAGACTCTGAACATCCAGATCGCATCATCAAGTGTGTGGATTGCAATGAGAATTTCATCTGGACATCAGGCGAGCAAGCTTTTTTCCACGACAAGGGTCTGAAAAACGAACCAAAGCGTTGCAAGCCTTGCAAGCAGGCGAAGAACGAAAGGCTGGCGGCCATCACCGCGGCCCAAACATCCGGGGTGCGGCAGCGCGTTGAGGTTTCGGTGCAATGCGCCCAATGTGGACAACAAACGACCGTTCCCTTTTATCCCTCTCAGGGCCGACCCGTATATTGTCGCTCATGTTTTCTGGCAGGTCGTGCTACCGACGCGAACAGTTCAGCCAGCGCTTAATTCAACCAGGGGTCACTCCGAATTCTCACAAACACTAAGATACGCCACTGAGCCTTTCGCCTGGATCCGCGGCAGTCCGTCCTTATCCGTGGTCGAAATTCATTAGACTACTTTTCCAGATGGTAAGGCACACTGGTAACAATGATGCCCTTTCTAAAAAGCAACGCACCCTTCAAGAGAAGCGAACTCTGATTGTGCAATAGCTGGTGCCACCACTTTGCGGGAACAAACTCCGGCAAGAGCACCGTGATCATTTGCTTATCGCTCTGTTTTGAGAGCCGCTCAACATACCGCAGCAATGGACGAGTGAGCGACCGATAAGGCGATTTCAAGATGACAAGTTCCACTCCGGTACCCCAGCGCGGCCACTTCTCTCTCAATTTTTGCGTCGCTTCCTCATTGAAGTCCACGTAAACGGCAATCACATGGCCAGGCGCAATCGACTTCGCATAATCTAAAGCAAAAATGACGCCGCGATGTATTCCCGAGATGGGAACCAAAACCTGATGTTTCTTGATAGAGGTTTCCGGCACGACGCCTTCAGTTGATAACTGCCGGGCGATATCCAGGTAATGTTCTCTTATCGAGCGAAACATCCAGACAATCAGTGGTATTAACAGAACAACTGCCCAGGCTCCATGGGTAAACTTCGTTACTGTAATAACAACCAGCACCACAAAACTAACCGAAGCGCCGATTGCATTAACAACCATCGAGACGAGCCAGTTACTACCTGCGTCGCGTTCAATCGCTTGCAGCCGTTCGGCTTCATGGCTGGCAGCGCCGGTGTCGGCCGTTTGAGTGCGATGTATCTCCTCTTCCTCCTTGATACGTCGCTTGGCTTCGTCTGCCTGACGCAGACGTTTCCAATGGACTACCATTCCAGCCTGGGAAAGCGTGAACGAAATAAAAACACCCAACGCATAAAGCGGCAGCATTGCCTGCTCGTTCCCTTTGAAGATCACGATCAGACCTGAGGCCAATAAAGCAAGAATCAGAACGCCGTTGGAGAAGACCAGCCGGTCGCCCCGACTCGCAAGCTGACGAGGCAGGAACCTGTCTGCCGCCAGTAGGCTGGCCAGGCGAGGAAAGTCGGCAAAGGAAGTATTAGCTGCCAGGACGAGAATTGCCGCCGTGGCCGCTTGCAAAACGTAATAAGGAATTCCGCCGCCAAAAATGTGGCGCCCCATGCCGGAGAGCAGAGTTTCTTCCGGGCCAATAGGGTGGGCGTTGAGTTTGTAAGCAAGAAATCCTGACCCGAGGATTAGTATGACCATTATCAGGGCCATGAATGTCAAAGTGTTGGCTGCGTTTTTGGACTCAGGCTGTTGGAAAGCGGGAATACCATTGGAGATGGCTTCTACGCCCGTCAGCGCCGTACAGCCTGCAGCGAATGCCCGCATCAGGAGCCAGAGCAATGCTCCCCCTGTCAACGCATGGCTGGCAACCGTTCCGACTGACGGATCGAAATAGATTTGCGCCGGAGTTGCCATCACCTCATGAGTAGTCCAGTAACGAATAAACCCTACGACTATCAGTGCCAACATCGATAGGATGAACAGATAAGTGGGTCCGGCAAAGAACGCTCCTGACTCCTTCACGCCACGGAGATTAATCAAGGCGATGAAGGCAACGAAGAAAATGCACAGCAACACCCGATGTTCATGAAGGAAAGCGAACCGCGTCCCCTGTGCTGCGGAAGTGATTGCGGCCACTCCTGCTGAAACCGAAACGGCTACGGTGAGGATGTAATCAACCAGCAGTGAGGCAGCAGCAACCAGGCCGGTCTGCGTACCAAGATTGTCCTTGGCAACTATGTAGGCGCCGCCGCCTGAAGGATAAGCGTGGATAGTTTGGCGGTAGGATAGAACCAGGATTACGAGAAGGAGCGTTATGCCGATGGCTATGAACGGAAGATAAGCTATCGCAGCAGTTCCGGCCGCCAGTAAGACTAACAGAATCGCTTCGGTCGAATAGGCAACGGATGAGAGCGCATCAGAAGAGAAAACTGCGAGCGCGGTTTTCTTAGTTAGGCGTTCATGTATCGCCTGCTCCGTTCTCATGGGACTGCCGACCAGAAAACGTTTGAGCGATGCAACCATTAATTTATCTCCCTGTAAGACAGGCAATCTTGCCCGTCCCCTCCCGTAGCCTCGCAATAATCCGAGCGAAAATCCGAAGATTTTCCATATCTCATTTCAAATTTCTCATTATTTCTCATTTGCCATTCTAGCAGGCCGTCCAGTTCCTTCTTCGCGGTATGCTTTGAATGAGAAATGAGAATTGAAAAATGGTAAATGGAAAATCTCTTCTATCTGGTACGCACGAATGCCTGTCCACAGAGACAGACAGGAATGTCTGTCTTGCTTTTGAAAGGCGCACACAACGAAAAGGCGTGGAGCAATGAGCTCCACGCCTTCAAATGATCGTGGCACTGCCCTTCCTTTGGGCCTACGAGGTTAGCTGTCGGGCTCGAACTGGAAGTGTTCTACACCAGGCATCTCTTCATGAGAGCCTCGTGATTCGCCCCGTGTTCCGCAGCAGCGAAACTTTGGTTCCCCCGCGTCACTCGCTCCTGCGAATGGCTTCGGCAGACATTTGATTGTCAACGCCAGGATGTTACTCCCGTCGACCCGGCTTATCAACCGTTAAGGAAGCCGGCGTCGTGTCCTGGGGAAGTTTAGAGTACATCAAGCTTTAGCTTGCGTGTTGCCGATCAGCAGCCTGAAGGCTGGACTCTGAACTTTCGTCAACCGCCGACGTGCACGATCGGCCGGCGCTCCGGATCTTTCTCAGCCTGCCGTAGCACCTCATGTGTCACTGGCGCCGTATCCCCTTCGCCAAAGGCTATGTACTTCAGCAGGTACGACAGCGGATTGCCTTCGCTCCAACCAAAATAGACATGGGGCAACTTCCCGGTTTCGTTGCGCAGAAAAAGTAAGAAGGCGGCAATCGCATTGGGCACTGCCGGCGACACTGCCCGCAACACTTTATGCCCGTCGACCTTTTCCCCGTGAATTTGCAGAACACCCGAGAATTCTGAAGCATCGCCGGGTGTCACTTCAAAGAAAAGAATCGGCTCCCCTGGCGGGATATGGTTGTCCGTCCGTTTCTCTCTTTCTTTGATTTCGTATTCAAGGGCATCACCGGTATCGAGGCGATTAGCGATAATGCGGACGGTGCCTTTGGCCGCCTGGCGCACGAACTCGCGCGCCAGGTCGTCAAGCTCAACGCGTTCCACCCGCAGTTCGGTTGAACGCCAAACGCGGGACACCAGCGAAGCCGCCACGATCGCAAAAATGAAAAACGAGGCGATCTTGATGCCCTCCGGACGCTCATGAATGTTTTGGATAGTGGTGTAGGCAAACACGATCGCGATGGCCAGAAACGGAATCCAGTTTTGGTTCCGCTTGCGCATTGCCAGCGTTACGGCAATCGCGGCCGAAGTCATCAAGACCAGCACGCCGGTGGCGTAGGCGCCGCCCTGGGCGTCAACGTCGGCATTGAAAATCACAGTCACTGCGATGGCGATCAACGTGAAGACGAGCGCGAGCGGCCGGGTAGCTTTAGCCCACTGGGGAGCCATGCCATACCGCGGCAGATAACGCGGAACGATATTGAGCAGACCAGCCATCGCTGACGCCCCGGCAAACCAAAGAATCGAGATGGTGCTGAGGTCATAGACGGTGCCGAATAAGTCGCCGAAGAAATAGTGGGCGAGGTAGGAAATCGCGCGCCCGTTTGCTTCACCACCCACCTGAAACTTCTCCGCCGGTATCAGCATCGTTGTCACCAGGCTGCTCGTGATCAGCATCACGCTCATGATCAACGCGGCGGTGCGCAAAAGCTTGCGGGTGTTTCTAATTCGCCCCTGAAGCAATTCATGCGTACGCGGTTCGGCGGAACGACCGGTCCGGGTAGAGTGGATGTCTTCCCATTCTTCCGCGGTTAGGTCTGTGTCTCCGCGGACCAGAGGCATGACGGCGACACCGGTTTCAAAGCCCGAAAGGCCCAGAGCAAGTCTTGGGAAAAGGATCAGCGAAACGGCCACGATGAGCCACGGGCTGCCATGTACCCTGGGGTGGTGCAGCAGCGCTTGTTTCCATTCCGGAAAATAGTGAGGATGCGAAAGCAATTCATATAAACCAAAGCCCACCACAATCACGTTCAGCAGGAGATACGCGCCAACCAGGATTACCGCGATACCAATAGCCTCTTTGAAGCCGCGCAGAAAGATAGCGCCCAGGAGGACGACGAGGACCAGCGTTATTCCGACCTGATGTTTTAGCAGTTGGGGTGTAAACGGATTCTCAATGATATGAGCGGTAGCATCTGCGGCCGAGAGCGTAATAGTGATAATAAAGTCTGTAGCGACGAAGCCCAGCAAGACGAGCACAAAGAGCTTGCCCTTCCAACGCGACAGCAGATGCTCCAGCATTGAGATGGAGCCTTCTCCATGCGGACTCTCCGCCGCTACGCGACCGTAGATTGGCAACGCGCCAAGCAGAGTGAGAAGAATGAGTATGAGCGTTGCGACCGGTGAGAGCGCGCCGGCTGCGAGAAACGCGATACCGGGTTGGTAACCGAGGGTCGAAAAATAGTCGACCCCCGTCAAACACATCACCTGCCACCAGGGATGTTGTCTGAGAGAACCCGGCCGATCGTCGGAGTCTGCCGCCTGTCTGCCGCCCCTATATAACCAGAGCTTGAAGTATCGCCTTGTTCGATCTAAAAGGGGCATCCTGATGGCCAAGCAAGACTGGCCGAAAACCAGCTTCGTAAACCCTCTCCATGTCTGGCTTTTTTGCTCGCGGAATTCTACGCTGATTCGATCCTGCGTCAAGCAGATTCGCGGATTCACCGGCAAATCATTTCCTTCGCCAAAAAAAGCGGGCGGGGGCCTCCCACAGCCCCCACCCTAAGGCCACGTGTCCTCACCCCACGCGACCACTTCGTCCACCGGGGAGGCGGACGCAGCCGGATTATGCAACAGTCCGATTAAACTTTCAACCGCCTTTCTCTATTTAAAAACAGGAAAGAACGAACGGTAAATGATTCGATAAATAAGCGAAACTAATATCTTGTATAAGCTGGACCGAACGGACGAGTTTGTGATGCTCTCGCTGATCAGGATTGATTGTTTCCCATTGTCGCGGACGGTATGCCGCTCCCAATCGCCGCCGAATCACCACTGCGGCGCGGATCGTTGGTGAGTTTTTCAGCGTGAGCAAGATCGGCCATCGCAACTACTACCAGAAGCGCGGTTACCCCAAGAGTGGCAAGAATATATAGCAGCGCCGTCTGCTCCTTGTAGATCAAAATGATCGTGCCTATGGCCAACAGGGCAGTCCAGAGAACCGTAATCAATTTTCTTCGGCGGCGGTCATCGGCCGCGTTTCTTCTGCGCGTCGTCATCTTCTATGCTCCTCAACACTCGAGCTAATCCGCGACTGCAATGTTCGCAGGTGGCTCGTCGTTTCGCTCAAGACTCTAAACTATTCGAATGCTCTCAGTAACTAATAAACTACCCTGTTCGCCAGCGTAGCGCCACCGCTACTGAATATATTTCCCAGGCTACCCGATGCCGCCCCAATCAATGTTTGCCCGATTCTGCCGGGCGAGAATATTCCCGCCTCAGGAACTTCGACAATATCGAAGGCCTCCAGGAAAAAATCCGGTTTCTGATTCTTCTTGATCGCGGCGTAGTCCACCTTAATTACTTCCTGTTGCTGCGAACCAGGCTTTTGCCTGTAGATGCGCACTTCGTTGGACCTGGCCTCCTTCCGTACGCCTCCGACCATCGCCAGGGCCCGGCTAAGCGTGAGCTGGTCGCGAAGGAAAATTCCCTGGGGTGCAATAACGCTTCCGGTGATGTAAACAGGTTCCGCTTCCGTCACCATAACGTAATCGCCGGGACGAATGATTGGATTGGCTTCCGGTTTGCCGGCTTTCAGCTCTGAAAGTTTTACTACTTGAAAGGGAATCCTGGTGCCTTCAATGGGAGCGGCTTCGGCCTCTTCACCAGGTTGAGGGCACATCAGTGGCTCTGTGTGCAAAATCTGAATCGTACCCGAGGCGCGTTCTGTGAATCCGCCGGAGACGACTATCAACTCGTTGAGTCTAATCTTGCGCTGCATCTGGACGCGCGTCGGCTGTCGCACGGCGCCAAAGACAGTCGCGGGCTGGCGACTCTTTCTTTCGCTGATTCGAACACTCACTTGCGGGTTCTTAATGTATTTTGCGTAAGCCGCCGCTATGTCTTTTTGAAGTGCTTTTTCGGTGCGACACTTCGCCGGGATTGGCGCTTCTAAAAACGGTAAAGAACTAATGTTACCGTCGCTGTCGACCTCGACCATGGCGCTGAGATCGGGCTGTCCAAACACTCTAACGTCTATCACATCGCCCGGGCCGACCAGATAGTTTCTAATTCCCTGGTCATCTACCGTTGAGGGTTGCGAC
>JBGQJH010000021.1:0-13425 GCA_041498935.1 Pyrinomonadaceae bacterium
AACATGCTACCGATCGAAACCAGCAGAAGATTGTTTCTGGCGGCGGGGGCGCGTTTTTGCATGCCACACATTTTAATAATGTTGACAAGGTAGAGGTTTATGACGACGTTTTTGTTTTAAAGAAGGAGACCCAGTTTCCCAAGGCATCCACCTCCTTTTGGCTCACATTCCGGAACCTTCTGTTTCCTTTCATTAATCCCTGGTTTGGAATCCTCACAGGACTTCTTTATCTGCTAATCGGCTGGCGCTTGACCCAAATCGAGTGGAGCTTTTCATCTCTCTTTCCGCTATTAGTGACGCAATCAACGCTCAGGCTGGCCGTAGTCCTGGTGGTTTATTTTGGGTTTTATTATTTCACTAAAGGCGGAAGGGGGTTCCGGTTTCTGTGGGGAGCATTAATACACGGCACTGCGCATATTGTCGCCGTGTTGTGGCTCGCCGATTCTGTGAATCGATGCTGCGAGAGCGTGAACACACAAAACTTGAATGATTGGAAGGCCGCATCATGGCGTCTGGTTCTACTTTATCTGGGCGGACACTTGATTGGTTCCTTCATCATGGGTCTCTACCTGCTGATCTCACTAAATCTCTGGCGGCACCATCACGAAGAGGCATTTACTTCGCTTCGCATTAAGGGTTACAAGAATTTCTTGCGTGTTCGCATTAAGTCTGATGGCACTCTTGATATTTTCCCGATCGGAGTGCCACGTCTAAGCAAACCACCAGTATTGATAGAAGGGCCGGTTACTATTAACCCGGCCTAATCTGCACCCAGGCGCTTCGCGATTAGCGCATCGCGGACAAGATTATTTCGGAATTGCCTCCAACCAGCTAAGACAAGCAGGTTACTTTCCGGCACCATCTGCGGCTAGTACTTCGGAACGGCCGGATCCACTTCATCGGACCAGGCCGTAATGCCGCCTTTGAGGTTGATGAGGCGGCCCGGAAACCCGGCCTGCTTCAAGGCCGCGATCGCCTTCGCGCTGCGCACTCCGGCTTTGCAATGCATCACGGTCTCGCGCGACGGATCGATTTCATTCATGCGGGCCACCACCTGACCCAGAGGAATCAGTTTCGTTCCGGGAATGCGCGCGATGTCGTATTCAAACGTCTCGCGGACGTCGATCATTTGGAAGGCCTGACCGTTATCCAGTCGCTGTTTGAGTTCGGTGGCGGTGATTTCTTCAAGCGTTGCCGGTTCCGCTTGCGGTTGTGCGCGCAGACCACAGAATTCTTCGTAGTCGATCAGCTCTTTGATGGTCGCGTTTTCGCCACATACCGGACAGTTCGGATCTTTGCGCAACTTGAATTCGCGAAACTTCATTTGCCAGGCGTCGAATAGCAACAGACGATTCACGAGCAGTCCCTCAGCGCCCAGGATGATCTTGATCGTTTCGTTTGCCTGAATCGCGCCGACAATTCCCGGCAAAACTCCGAGCACGCCTCCTTCGGCGCAGGACGGAACAAGGCCCGGCGGCGGCGGCTCAGAATAGAGACAGCGATAACACGCTCCGCCGCCGTTGGGAGCAGCGGCCCAGAACACGCTTGCCTGTCCTTCAAAACGAAAAATTGATCCGTAGACATTGGGCTTGCCAGTGAGCACGCAGGCATCGTTTACCAGATAACGGGTGGGAAAGTTGTCTGTGCCATCCACGATGATGTCGTAGTTGGCAAAAAGTCCCAAAGCATTCTGGCTGGTCAGGCGCGTCTCGTGGGTTTCAATTTCGATGTGGGGATTGATGTCGCGCAGGCGATCGCGCGCCGACTCGATCTTCGGCCTGCCAATATCGGCAGTGCCATGAATAATCTGACGCTGCAAGTTGGAAGCCTCGACAACATCGAAGTCGACAATGCCGATGCGCCCCGTCCCGGCGGCGGCGAGATACATTCCGACCGGCGCGCCCAGTCCTCCGGTGCCGATCATCAAGACGCTGGCGGCTTTCAACCGCCGCTGCCCCTCCAGGCCAACCTCGGGCATGATCAGATGCCGGCTGTAGCGCGCGATCTCTTCGTTTGATAACGAGGGCAAGGCAGACGCGACCTCTGTTTCGGTGGTGATGCCTCCGGCAATCGCAGGCACGATAATTAGCGTGTCGCCATCCTGCAACGGCGTGTCCCCGCCTGACTGATGACGGACGTCTTCGTCGTTGACGTAAACGTTAACAAAGCTGCGCAGGGCGTTATTGTCGTCGTAGAGATGGCGGCGTAAGTCCGTGTGCAGCAGAGTCAGACGATCCAAAGCCTCGCCCGCCGTGGACGCTTCAACCTCGATGCGGGAATTGCCGGCGGTAAACTGGCGCAGCGCCGTGGGGATATTTATCGTGACTGACATGACTGAACTTCCTTTCAAGAAAGATCGACTAAGATTTCTTCCTCTGCAAAACGCGAGCGGTCGGGTTCCATCTCCCACGAGCGCAGGCCCTGCGCTGCGCCCGCGCTCACTGAAACAACAATGTATGAATACAGCGGCCAGGCGTGCTCAAGATCGTACTGCGAAGGCACGGCCGGATGATCGGGATGCGAATGATAAAAGCCGACCACGTCCAGACCCTTCGCCTCCGCATAACGCTCACCTCGCATTAACTCTTCCGGCCGGATCAGAAAGCGATTGCGCTTTGCCTGCTCTTCGCGCGCATTCGAGACGGGGTAGATTTCGCTGATTCTCTTCAAACCGTCATCAGCAAACCTACCGAGCAGCAAGCCGCAACCTTCGTACGGGTAATCACGCTCGCCGTGCGCCGCGATCTCGCTTCGATGTAATGTTGCCAGTTGAATCAAGTCTATTCGATGTATCGTTCACCGCCATCGCAAAGGATCGTGACCACCACCGATCCCCTCGGTAATGACAGAGCCAATCGCAGCGCGGCAAATACATTGGCGCCGGAACTAGTGCCCACCAGCAAGCCCTCTTCCTGCGCCAGCCGGCGCGCCAACTCCTGCCCGTCTTCGGTGGCCACCTCTACATTCTCATCCGCCAGCGCCGAGTCATAGATTCCGGGCACCATTGCCGTGGCCATATGTTTCAACCCTTCCAGCCCATGGAAGGGCGAATCCGGCTGCATCGATATCGCCCGCAGCGCCGGATTCAGCTCCTTCAGTTTTCGACTGGTTCCCATAAAGGTGCCGGACGTTCCCAAACCCGCGATGAAATGTGTGATGCGGCCTTCGGTCTGCTCCCAAATTTCCGGGGCCGTGCTTTCGTAGTGAGCGAGCCAATTTGCCGGATTGTTGTATTGGTCCGGATAGAAATATTTCTCAGAGTCACTTGCAGACAACTCGCGCGCGACCAACTGCGCACCATCGGTGGACAGTAGCGGATCCGTTTCGACCAGCTCCACGCCGAAGCTGCGTAGAATTCGCTTCCGCTGCGTGCTGGCGTTTCTTGGCAGGCAGATAGTGACGGAATAACCGCGCGCCGCTCCGAGCATCGCGTAAGCTATACCGGTGTTCCCGCTCGTCGCATCGAGGATTGTCATGCCGGATCGCAGCCGCCCGCTGCGTTCGCCTTCGAGGATCATCCAGAGTGCCGGCCGATCCTTGACCGAGCCTCCGGGGTTCAAGTGTTCGGCTTTGGCGAAAACTTCCACGCCAACAGGCAGATCGCGGGCGACGTTTCGCAGCCGAATCAAGGGCGTGTTGCCAATGCTTGATTCGATTGAATCGCCTCTGGCAGGATGAACCAGATCTTTCAGTAACGCGCTCACCATAATTTGTGTTGTCAGTACCACCTGCGGACCGGGGTCCCCAGCCGGGCAGCCCGGCTGGGGTGGTGGTTGCGGGTGGGTAAATTAGCGGCTCCCCGATTGAACTGATTACCCACCCGCTACCGCAGGTGGTACTGACAAGAAATACAAAGCCGGCCGCGAATCCTTTGCAGGTGTCGCGACCGGCTTTTGAAAACTTTTGCTGCGCTTCGCTACTAACTCATCCGCTGTTCACGCTGCCAAAGCTTTCCCGATCGCGTTCTGGACACCAGACGCAACAGGTGCAATGACAGCAGCAGTAATAGTAAGCGTTGTGCATGATTTGGTTGACCAGAGGAACTATAGGAAGCGGCCGGAACGATGTCAAGCCAAAGATGAGGCGGGGGGTAGGACAGGCATTCCTGCCTGTCCCCATTATTGTCCGACGGAGGGTTTGGTTACGGGCTTCCAGAGCGCAGCCAGGCGGCCGCGGCTGAACGACTGGACGAAGCTCATCACGCCCATGTAACCGAAGCCGAAGAAGAACAGGAACAGGAAAGGCACCGTGCCATACATGCGCATGCGGGCAGCGTAGAGGATTGCCAGCAAAAAATAGATCGAGAAACTCAACTCCAGCAGTGGCAGCAGACCGCGCTTGCGTTTGTATTTCTTGCGCTTCCACGTTTCGTCATGAGTTTTCTCTACCTGGTACTTGGGAGTGCGAATGAAGTCGCTCTTGATACCAAACAGCGCTTCGAGCACGGCGCGCGCGTTGGAAAAGGCCAGGCCTATACCGAGCGCCATCACCAGCGGCAGGTGCAAGAGACGTGGCGTGCGCTTCTTGTCGAGATACCAAACGGCCGTTCCATAAAAGAGGAATACCGAAATGGACGAAAAGAAAAGCAGCGGCAAATCGAGAATCATCAAATGGTAGAACGGCTGATTGTAACGGACCAGCAACAGCGGAAACTGAAGAAAACTCGCCACAATCATCAACGGATAACTGATGTTTCCGGTTAACCGGAAAAACATTTCCAGCCTCACGCGCATCGGCAGACGCGAGCGCCAAATCCGCGGGTAGAGTTTGATGCCTACCTGCATGACGCCCTTCGCCCAACGCCTCTGCTGCGCCTTGAAAGCATTAATTTCAACGGGAATCTCGGCAGGCGCGTCCTCATCAAGCAAGTAGACAAATTTCCAGCCCATCAACTGCGCGCGAAAACTTAGATCCGTATCTTCGGTGAGCGTGTCGTGTTGCCAGCCACCGCTCATGTCGATCGCACTGCGCCGCCAAATGCCGGCGGTGCCGTTGAAGTTGAAAAACCCGCCGGTGCGATTGCGCGTGGTTTGTTCCACAACGAAGTGGCCATCGAGCATGATCGTTTGCAAGCGGGTCAGCAGATTGTAATTGCCGTTGATGTGCGACCAGCGCATTTGGGCGCAGCCGACCATGGGATCAGTGAAGAAGTCGACGAGCTTGCGCAAGCAATCGGGCTTGGGAACAAAGTCGGCGTCAAAGATTGCCAGCAGTTCGCCCTTTGCTGCTTTCGTGCCCTGCTCGAGTGCGCCGGCCTTGAATCCGGTCCGGTCTGAACGATGAATATAATGAATGTCGAAACCCAGTTGCGCGTACTTCGCAACCGTAGCTTCAGCGAGTTTCACGGTTTCATCGGTTGAATCGTCGAGGACCTGGATCTCCAATTTGTCAAGCGGATAATCCATCTCGGTTATTGACTTCACCAACCGTTCGACGACGTACAGCTCGTTGAAGAGCGGAAGCTGCACCGTGATTTTCGGCAACTTTTCTTCGCTGAATTTGCCTTTAGGCTCTGGAACAAATTTGCGATAACGCCAGAAGTCGATCACCTGGCGGACGCGATAACCGCCGTAGATGGCAAGCACCGTCAAAATGGTGAAATAGGCGATCAGAATCGTCCAGTCGAACCCATCGAGCTGGTATAGCGAGCTCATGTTGCTATCCGTCTTCGTAATCGCGGCACAAAAGTTGGCAAAGTCCCTGGCGAGATCTGGAGTCGGAAAGGAAGTTGGGGAAGACTGATAAAACAAAAACATAAGAGCAATTCCCGCGCGATCACTTTAAAGCGCCGTCTGGAGTGGCCCGACAGCGCGCGCGAAGGATTCTAACCTAAGTGGGGATTAACACGAAACAGCCAGGACTAATCAGATGCGGCGATGTGGAGCACTGTAGTCGCTGGGTGCTGAAGAAGCGCTGGTCGAAAACATTTCGGCGGGCGAAATCCTGTTCGCCTTCGTGGGAGAGGAAGCCTTGCGCTTAGCTCCCCACTCTCGCAGGCTTAGATCCATCAAACCGGGCATGACATAGAAGACGGCAACCGCCCCGAGCAGTGCGCCGGTGGCGAAGCGCGAGGAGTGGGTGTTGTTCCAGATTCCGAAAAACCCAACCGCGAAATCGATTGCGAGCGGCGTCGCGGCGAGAAAAAGCCATTTGCGATTTGGGGCTTCAGTTTGCCTTAACGAGCGAACCAGCGGATACATGACCGTTGCGACCGTGAAGCCGGCATAAAGTCCGGTGCAACGCGCGCAGACGGCGAATTGATGTTCCGCGATGAAGAACGAGCGCTCCGGAATTTGATGGCAGACGTAGCTGAACGCCCGGTAGATCGTCAGGCCCCAGAATGGATGGCCACCCTTAATAGCCAGTGGTGCACCGATGATTAGCGACATTACCGCAACAGACCCCGCCGCCACGATGAACCACATCACCAGCGGGCGACGGTTTCGTCCAATCTGCGGGATGTATTGATCAGCAGGCGCGTACATGATTAAGTGCGAACTTTGATCTTTGTATTTTGAGCTTGGTACTTCGTGCCTCGCGCTTCGTGACTGCTCTGGCAAAGTTCTAAGCTCAAAGTTCAAAACCAACAATCTGAATTTAGAATCTTATGACCGTATCCGGCCCGCCTTCGATATGCAGTGTATCCACAAACCGAATGTGTCGCGACTCGGTAGTCATAACCACCGAATGCGTTCGTTTGCCGGCGCCAAAAAACCTGACCCCCTTCAGCAGCGCGCCATCAGTAACCCCGGTGGCCGCGAAGATGATCTTGCGCCCGGGCGCCAGATCGTTTGTATCGTAAACCTTGTTCGCGTCCGTTATACCCATGGACTGCAAACGCTCTAACACCTGTTCCTTAGGTGGCACCTTGTCTTTGTCAACGCCCAGGCGTGCCGGATCGAAAACCAGTCGCGCCTGTATCTCGCCGTTCAAGCACTTCATTGCCGCGGCCGTAATCACTCCCTCCGGCGCACCCCCAATGCCCACCAGCGCGTGAATGTTGGTGCCCGCGACTGCTGCCGAGATACCGGCGGAAAGATCGCCGTCGCCAATCAAGCGTATGCGCGCCCCGGCTGCGCGTACATCTGAAATCAGTTTTTGATGCCGTGAACGATCGAGCACTATCACCGTCAGGTCTTCAACGTCGCGACCCAGGCGTCGCGCAATGTTCTTGAGATTATCTTTAACGGGCGCATCGAGATCCACCACGCCACGCGAAGACGGGCCTACCACAATCTTGTCCATGTAAAGGTCAGGCGCATTCAACAGGCCACCGCGTTCAGCCGCCGCCAGCACCGCAATCGCGTTGTTGGAGCCGAGCGCACAAAGATTCGTGCCCTCGAGCGGATCGACGGCAATGTCTACCTCCGGACAGGATTCTGCCAGGTCTTCACTAACGCCATAGCCGCCACCAACTTCTTCTCCGATATAAAGCATCGGGGCTTCGTCGCGCTCGCCCTCGCCAATCACGATGCGCCCGCGCATCGGCACCGTGTCCATCACCTCGCGCATTGCTTCGACCGCAACGTGGTCGGAATATTTGCGATCGCCCTGGCCCATCGTGCGCGCCGCCGCAATAGCTGCTGCTTCGCATACGCGCAAGAAATCCAGAGACAGCTCGCGCTCTGTCTTTAGCTCGTGGCCCATCGTTTTTCAGGTCTCCTGATTCCGGAAGTCTTGCTCGCGAACAGCGTCAAGTGCCGGAGCGTTCGCAGTTGAAGAAGTGCGGACTAATACTAACAGAGCGGTACAGTTATTTGTAGCTGGAGCGCCCCGGGATAATTTGAACCACCAGGACGCCCGGGGGCGCCAAGGTAATTAAGGGTTAGCCAATCAGCTACCACTAGATTCGAAACAAGCTCTAGCATGCTCTGGCAAAGACCGCTAGAATGCGACTGCCGGTTAGTCTGGGATGGCCTCATCGTTTCAGGAGAAACTTAATTAGATGGCTACATTATTGATCGTCGATGACGACAACCTCATTCGGGACATGCTCCACGAGTTGTTGTCTACCTCACACGAGTGCCATACGGCGGATCGCGCGGAACAAGCGCTCGCCTATCTCGACATCGAGACCTATGACGCCGTTCTCACTGATATTTCTATGCCGGGACTCAGCGGCCGCGAGCTGCTGAAATACATCCAGGCAAAGCATCCGGCCACGCCGGTGATTGTGATATCAGGAATGCCTGATGGAGCCGATGACAAAGAACTCGCCACCCTGGGCGCCTTCGCTTGTTTCACCAAGCCTTTCCAACTTGAAGAAATCGAAGAGGCAGTCGATCGCGCGATCGCGCGGCATCAGGAACTCGCCGGCGCAAATCAAAGTGTGGATGAAAGCGTGAACCCGGCAGACACTGAACCCTCTACTCCCGATGCTGACATGTCGAACTAAGAAATGCTTACCGGGCGCCCGCCGCCCCGGCCGAAAAAACGAGCCGAGACGGGAACCGTCCTGTCCGCCACCGCGTATTTGACGTGCGTTTCATACTCCAACTAAGCCCCCACGCGGCTTTGCCGCCGCACAGTGCGGTAAGGCTCTGCCTTACCGACTCAAGTCTTACCTTTAACTTTCCTGAGGCTAAGCCTCAGGAAGAGTATTTCAAGAAACTGCGCTGCGGAAAGGCCTGGCCTTTCCGCGCTGTGCTGCGGCAGAACCGCTGGTAGGTGCTCTCCCTCACGGTTGCAGCATTGACTTGATCGCTCAACTGGCGTAGAAACGTGCGCAATAAATCCCCCAATTCCAAACAGAGTTATGCAATCGAAGGAGGCAATTATGTCTGCTGTGCAGCCTGCACCAATCAATGAAGACAAGATGAATGCTTTTTTGGGTAAGGTCGTCGGAGATTTTGGCGCGTCTTTGAGTTCCGCGCTGGTCTACATCGGTCAAAAGCTCGGACTCTACCAAGCCATGGCTGAAGCCGGAAGTGTGACCCCCGCCGAGTTGGCCGAACTCACGAACACCAATGAGCGATACGTTCGCGAATGGTTAATCAATCAAGCGGCCGGCGGCTACGCACAATATGATCCGGAAACCAAACGCTTTAGTCTCTCCCCGGAACAAGTTGTTGCGCTGACGGACGAGAACAGTCCTTTCTACGTTGGCGGCGGCTTTTTTGTAATCAAGGCCATGACCAGCGCCGTGCCGCGCATTGAAAATTATTTCCGCAATGGTGGCGGTATGCTTTGGGGCGAGCATGATCCCGATCTATTCATCGGTACTGAAAAATTTTTCCGCCCGGGTTATTCAGCCCACCTGGTGGCCTCGTGGATTCCCGCTTTGGCTGGCGTTGAAGAGAAACTAAAAGCAGGCGGGAAAGTAGCAGACATTGGCTGCGGCCACGGCGCCTCGACGATTATCATGGCACGCGCTTATCCAAATTCGCGCTTCTGGGGTTTTGATAATCATGACGCATCGATCCAACACGCTCAGGAAGCTGCCAAAGCAGCGGGTGTTTCTGATCGTGTTACCTTTGAAGTTTCACTGGCCCAGAAAGTTTCTGATCAGAACTACGATCTGGTTTGCTTTTTCGATTGTCTGCATGACATGGGCGATCCCGTAGGAGCTTGCAAGCGTGCGGCTGAAGTTTTGCATCCAGACGGCAGTGCGTTGATTGTAGAGCCCATGGCCGGCAATACAGTGGAGGAAAACTTCAACATCATCGGCCGAACCTTCGCCGGCGCTTCGACTCTTTGCTGCACCGCCAACTCAATGGCACTCGGCGGTCCCGCGCTCGGCGCCCTGGCACCGGAATCAGCAATTCGCGAGGTCGTGCTCGCGGGTGGCTTTACTCAATTTCGCCGGGCCACGGAGACGCCTTTCAATCGCATCTTCGAAGCAAGAAAGTAGTAAAAGAGCACCCATAAAGACACGAAGGCACAAAGAACTCAAATTGAGTTCGTTCGTGCCTTCGTGTCTTAGTGGTTCCAGGACGGTAAGGTTTTGCGTGCGGACTTCTCCTTCTTCAATCCCAGCGCCCAGTCGGCCTGCATCAGCGTGTGGATGTCGCGCGTGCCCTCGTAGATGATCGCGGCTTTGCAGTTGCGCCAATAACGCTCGACCGGATAGTCGTTTGAATAACCATTCGCGCCGTGGACTTCGATCGCCATCGATGCTGCCTTCTCGCTGCGAGTTGTTGCCTGCCATTTCGCCAGACTGGTCGCGCGCGCGTTTGGCTGGCCGGTGTTCTTCAAGTAACCCGCGCGTAGCCAAAGCAGGTGGGACATCTGATAGTCGGCTTCCATCTCGGCGATCTTTTGTTTGACGAGCTGGTGATTCGCGATCTTGGTGCCGAAGGTTTCGCGTTCCAACGCGTAGGCCACGGAAGCATCACGCGACGCGCGGATTACTCCCGTCGCACCGGCAGCAACCGTGTAACGTCCCTGCTCCAGCGCGAACATCGCAATCTTGAATCCCTCGCCCTCTTCACCAACGCGATTCCCTGCCGGCACGCGCGTGTCTTGCAGCGAGAAGTAACCCGTGTTGCCCGCGCGGATGCCCAGCTTGCCGTGAATCGTTCCCGAAGTGAACCCCTTCATGCCGCGCTCGACGATAAAGCACGACATTCCGCTGTGGTCGCGATTGCGCCGCTTCTCTTCATCAGTCCAGCAGAAGAACAGAAAGTTGTCGGCGGTGTCAGCCAAACTGATCCACATCTTCTCGCCGTTCAGCACATACTCATCGCCTTCGCGGCGTGCCGTGGATCGTGAACCCACCACGTCGGATCCGGCGCCCGGCTCAGTCAAACCATAGGTCGCAAGCTTCTCACCCTTAGCCTGCGGCACCAGGTACTGTTGTTTTTGCTCTTCACTACCCCAGGTCAGCAGCGTCAGTGAATTCAGACCCGTGTGCACCGACATCGCCACTCGCAGAAAAGTATCCACCGCCTCGAGTTCCTCGCAGACGAGGCCCAACGAAATATAGTCGAAGCCGGCGCCGCCATACTCTTCCGGGATGCAGACACCCAGCAGGTTCAGCGCCGCCATTTTTTCAAACACCGAGCGCTCGAAGTGTTGCTTCTCATCCCACTCCTTGATGTAGGGCGCAATTTCTTTCTGTGCAAACTCGCGCACGGTTTGCACCAACGCCTGGTGATCTTCAGTCAACTCGAAATCAATCATTGAAATGTCTCTCTTGAACTGGAGGTTAATAACGACCGGACATCTTAACTAGTCCAAAGTCCAACGTCCAATGTCCAAAGTCCACTGCTTGAAGCCCGAAGCGCAATCGTTAAGTAGGCGATCTAACGTTAATTGCCGGACGTTGGACATTGGACTTTGGACATTGGACTTTTTCACATTGGACTTTGGACGCTATACTTCCCCAATGGCAAAGAAAGCGAAGTCGAACATCGTTAAAGTTGGTTTGGTCCAGATGAGCTGCGACCAGGAGCCCGCCGCCAATCTCAAAAAAGCAATCGCTCGCATCGCCGCAGCCGCAAAGAAAGGGGCGCGGATTATCTGCCTGCAAGAGCTCTTCCGCTCGCGATATTTTTGTCAGACGGAAGACGTCGAGCTCTTCAAACTTGCGGAGACGATTCCCGGGCCGACAACGGAGGCGCTAACCAAAGTTGCGCGGCAAAAGAAGGTCGTCATCATTGCCTCGATTTTTGAAAAGCGCGCCGCGGGTGTTTACCACAACACTGCGGTGATCATCGACGCCAGCGGAAAGATCGCGGGCAAGTATCGCAAGATGCACATACCCGACGATCCGCTCTACTACGAAAAGTTTTATTTCACGCCCGGAGATTTGGGTTTTCAAACTCACAAGACCGAGTATGCACGGGTCGGGGCGCTGGTCTGCTGGGATCAATGGTTTCCCGAAGCCGCTCGACTGACTGCTTTGAGCGGCGCGGAGTTTATCTTTTACCCGACGGCCATCGGCTGGCTGCCCGGCGAGTCTGAAGAGATGAATCAAACTCAGCATTCAGCCTGGGAAACAATTCAGCGCGCGCACGCAATCGCGAATGGAGTTTACGTTGTCGTCGTTAACCGCGTGGCCCGCGAGGGCAAGCTCAACTTCTGGGGCCAGTCGTTCGTCGCCGATCCGTTTGGACGAATCATCGCGAAGGCGTCAGCCGACAAAGAAGAGGTGCTGGTGGTGGCATGCGATCTCGACAAGATTGAGAAGACGCGCCAGAACTGGCCGTTTCTGCGCGACCGCAGGATTGATTTCTACGCGCCGCTCTCAGCGCGATTTTTGGAACCTGCTTCGAGCAAATAATCCATGCCCATGCCAGCCGAACTCGGTTATCGCATGCCTGCCGAATCCAATCGTCACAGCGCGACCTGGCTGACGTGGCCGAAAGATCCGGAAACCTGGCCGGATCGCGTGCCGCAAGTCCGGAAGATTTTTCTCCAGATGATGGCGGCGCTGGCGCCACATGAGATTGTGAACCTGCTCGTGGACGACGAAGAAACTGAAGCGTCGGTGCGCGCGCGTTGCACTTTCCCGGGCACTGAAAACATCCGCTGCCATCAAGTCCCAACCGTTGATTCCTGGATTCGCGATTACGGGCCAAACTTTTTAATTAATGACAAAGGTGGACTGGCTTACAACGATTGGATATTCAACGCCTGGGGAAACAAGTACGAAGAACTTAAGCAGGATGATTCCATACCGGCGCGTTTGGCAAGTTTTTTGCAAGCGCCGCGGTTTGAACCCGGCATCGTAATGGAAGGCGGTTCGATTGAAGTTAACGGCGCCGGCTGTGTGCTCACCACCGAACAATGTCTCTTGAACCCGAACCGCAACCCCCGCTTGAGTAAAGATGAGATTGAGCAGTATCTGAAAAACTATCTCGGGGTCGAAAAAGTTCTGTGGCTTGGTGAAGGAATTGTTGGCGACGATACTGACGGGCACATCGACGACATCGCGCGCTTTGTTGCGCCCGATGTGATTGTCTGCGCGCTTGAAGACGATCCGCACGACGCTAACTACGAACTACTGCAGGCCAACCTGCGCAGATTGCGGACAATGACTGATGCGAAGGGACGCCCATTTGAGATCGTCACGTTGCCGATGCCTGGAGTTGTTGGCGGCACCAGCACGCGCGCGCGCGATCTCGATCGTTTGCCGGCGAGTTACGCCAATTTCTACATCGCCAACAATGTCGTACTTGTTCCTATCTTTGGTCACGCGAACGACGCTCGCGCTCTCGCGGTCCTCAAACGCGTGTTTCTCGATCGTCGCGTGATTGGCATCAACTGCGAGCCGCTGGTGTGGGGCATGGGAACGATCCATTGCATAACTCAGCAACAACCCGATCCACGGATTTCCAGGACTTAGAAAGAGCGGCAAGCCCGCCTTCCTAACCCCGAGCTGATTGTAGTTGACGCACTAAAAGTCGTGAGCGGCTTTCGACGAAAAAGGCACGGTCAACCGGGAATGTCTCTCAGGTTGGGAAGGGTGGCTTGCCCCCGCTC
>JBGQJH010000022.1:0-13089 GCA_041498935.1 Pyrinomonadaceae bacterium
GTCATCAAGCGCCAAATTAGCTCGAGGCTCTCGCGCGGCCGGGTCGATGTCACTGTCAACTTCGAAAATACTTCGCAAACGGCCTATGAGCTAAACCGGCAGTTGATTGGCGGCTATGTCAACGCGCTACGCGAAATGCAAAACGAATTTGGCATCGGTGGCGAACTGGATATCAACGTACTCGCACGCCTCCCCGGCGCACTCCAGCCCGCGCGCGAGGGACTGGGCGATGATGTGGTCGCGGGTATTGAGAAAGCGCTTGCCGAGGGGCTTGATGAGCTCGAACGCATGCGCGCACAGGAAGGAGAAACGTTGCGGCAGGAAATGGCCGAGCGGATCGATAAGATAGACCTGCTCGTTCCCGCCATTGAAAACGCCGCGGCCGGACTAGTCGATACATATCGCGCTCGTTTGCTTAAGCGAATAGGGGAGTTAATGAGCCGCAACGGACAACTCGTCGAACTCGATCCGGCGAGGCTGGCCCAGGAGGTTGCCTACCTTTCGGATCGCAGCGACGTGAGCGAGGAAATGATCCGGCTGCGGAGCCACCTGGCGCAGTTTCGCGAAGGCCTGAATTCCACCGGCGAGACTGGTAAGATGCTTGATTTCCTGTTGCAGGAATTAAACCGCGAAGCTAACACCACCCTGTCTAAATCGACCGATCTGTCTATCAAAGAAGCCGCCTTGGCGATCAAGGCGGAAGTAGAGAAGCTGCGCGAACAGGTCCAGAATGTTGAGTGACATAGACGAGTCTGAACTGCACACCTCCGCACCAAACGACGGGCGCGGTATTCTCTTTGTCGTCAGCTCTCCTTCGGGCGGCGGCAAGGGTACGCTGATTCAGCGCGTGTTGAATAAAGTGCCGAATCTTAGCTATTCTGTTTCCTTCACAACGCGAGCGCCGCGAAATGGCGAGCTGGATGGGCGGGAGTATTTCTTTGTCGCGCCCGAGAAATTCGAAGAGATGGTAGCTGCCGGGGAGTTTCTTGAATGGGCCCGCGTCCATGGCAAACTCTATGGCACACTCCGCCAGCAAGTGGCTCGCGAGATTTCTGAAGGCCGCGACATCATCCTCGAAGTGGACGTCCAGGGAGCGGCAAGCGTTCGCAATCTGATGGCGGATTCAGTCAGCATATTCATTCTGCCGCCGTCCTTTGAAGTTCTTAGAGAACGGTTGCAGAAGCGCGGGACGGATTCCCCGGAGGAGCTCGATTTGCGCTTGCGTAACGCTCCAACCGAACTGCAAGACTACTCGGCGTTTCAATACGTGATCATAAACGACGATGCTGACCGGGCAGCCGACGAGATGATAGCCATAGTTCAAGCCGAACGGGCCCGGCTGAGTCGTCAGGGTCCCAGGGTGAAACGCGTCGTTGAAGCTTTTACAGGCCAAACTAAACTTGATGAATGAAGTGGGAGGAGCAAATGCCACTACCAGAAGAGACGGAAGAAATAATAGAGGAGACGCCGGCGCCTGAGATCGACTCGAAGTATCGTCTTATTATTCTCGCCGCAAAGAGAAGTAAACAACTACAACGCGGCGCGCGCCCGCGCATCGATATCGACACGCTGAAACACAAAAACACTCGCATCGCCCTGGAAGAAGTAATACGCGGCCGGGTCAACTTCACCGTTAACAAGGATGAGGAAGAGGAAGAATAGAACGCCCGCGATGCTGGCGACGGAAAACGAGGCGCTCACATACCTTTGTAATCGGGCCCGCCACCGCCCTCCGGAGTTACCCAGTTAATAATCTGGTACGGATCCATGATGTCGCAGGTCTTGCAGTGAACGCAGTTTGAAAAGTTGATCTGCAACTTGCGCCCGCCCGTAGCGCCATCGTCAACCATTTCATAAACAGCCGCCGGGCAGAAACGCTGGCAGGGATTTCCGTATTCCTCAGCGCAGCGCGTGGCGCAGATGTTTGTATCGAGCACGTGAAGATGGCTGGGCTGGTCCTCGCTGTGGCCAACCGCGGCGTGGTAAACGTCGGTCAACTTATTGAAAGCTATTTTGCCGTCAAACTTGAGGCCATCGTAGCGCTGTTCGATATTGTCGCCGCGGTAACCATAGGCCGAGAGCTTCTTCATCTCTTCATGGCCTGCCACTGCCTTTGCGCGATCGAATAGTCCCCAGGATCTGCCGCCGGTGATGAACTGAAAGCCGGTATTCATTAGTCCCAACCAGCGGCCGTGTTTGAAACCAGCATGAAAGTTTCTCACCTTCCGCAGCTCGGGAATGATCCAGCTCTCGTTAACGAGTTGCTCATAACGTTGCAATTGCTTTGCCGAGTAATCCTTCCTGAGTAGCGCCTCAAAGATTGTCTCGGCCGCCAGCATTCCGCTCTTTATCGCGGAGTGAATTCCTTTCAATCTTTGCGAATTGAGAAACCCGGCGCAGTCGCCAACCAGCAAAACTCCGTCCGCGTAAATCTGCGGCATCGCGAAATAGCCGCCCGCGGCAATCGTCTTCGCTCCATAGCGAATCATCTTGCCGCCTTCGAGCAGGTGGCGCAGAAACGGATGCTGCTTGAAACGCTGGAACTCCGCGTGCGGATCAAGCAGCGGATCCTTGTAGTCGAGGCCGGTGACGTAACCAAGATTCAGAATGCGATTCTGCATTCCATAGATCCAACCGCCACCATAGGTTTGCACGTCAGACGGAAACCCGAGCGTGTGCGTTACGCGTCCTGCCGGGTAGCGATCGTCCGGCAACTCCCAAAGCTCCTTGACGCCGATGCTGTAAACCTGAGGCTCGCGGCCTTCGTCGAGACCGAGGCGCTGCACCAGTTGCTTGGTTAGCGAACCGCGCGGTCCCTCGCCCAGCACTGTGACCCGGGCCCGGAGATCAACGCCGGGCTCGAAGTTAGGTTTGCGCCTCCCTTCCTTATCAATGCCCTTGTCGCCGGTGCGCACGCCAATGACGGCATCATTTTCGTCATAAAGCATGTCAGCGCCGGGGAACTCAGGAAAAATATTGACTCCAGCCTCTTCGCATTTTTCGCCTAACCAGGCCGTGAGCTTGTTGAGCGACACGATGTAGTAGCCGTGATTTTTCAAGGGCGGAGGCGTTACCGGTGAACGAATGGCGCGGTTCTTTGTAAGGTAAAGGAAATAGTCTTCATTGACGCGAGACTCCAGCGGCGCGCCCTGGGCGACGAAATCCGGAATCAATTCTTTCAACGCACGCGGATCCATTACCGCGCCGGAAAGAATATGGGCGCCGACTGAAGCACCCTTTTCAATAACTCCGATTTCGATTTCGCCAAGCGGTTCGCCCTCGCGCTCACCGTTTTTTACCGCCTGGTTATAAGTCTTTACCAGGCGCGCAAGGTGTAACGCGCCGCTCAAGTTTGCCGGGCCGGCGCCGACAAACACCACGTCCATTTCCAAAGTTTCACGTTCCATCAATTAGCCCTCAAGATTCTTTTCCGGCAAAATGAATGGCCATTCAGTTTTGAGAAGTATAGCAAATCGGGAATCCAAATCAGAACCGGGAGCGCTAGCGACCGGGTCCTGGCAGTCAAGCTGCGACCGCAGCCTGCAAATTGAAGTTTGTCACACACTTTCACCTCAAGCTGAGGTAAACTCTGCGTCTCCTTTGTCCCATGCAAAAACTTCTCCGTAACCAATTTCGGATCGGAGTGTTTGTCCTAACCGGCGCTTCCCTGTTTCTTCTCGCGGCATTTCGCTTTCAATCCGCGCGCGAACATTCACGGGCGCCGGCGCAGCCTCCTGCTTCATCGAGCCGCACCTCGAATTTTCCACACGTAATTCTCTGGGCCTGGGAGAGACCAGAGAAACTTGACTACATCGACCCGCAAAAGACCGGAGTCGCGTTTCTCGCCGAGACAATCTATCTGCGAGCGGACGAGATCGTCAGTCGTCCGCGCTTGCAACCCCTGACCTTACCCGCCGGCGCGACTGTTATTGCTGTTGCCCGGATCGAGTCCGAGCGAGCCGAGCCGCCCACGCTGTCCCCACCACAGATGAAAGCTGCCGCCAACCAGATATCTGAGCTTGGCAGTCTCCCGAATGTTGCCATGGTGCAAGTGGACTTCGCACGGATAAACAAACCGGCAAATGGTCCAAAGCGGCCTACGATTTTCTGCACCGGCGTTATCCGAATAGTGTCTGGACCAAACAAACTCCATACTCGTTCAAGGACTGATCTCTCAGATCAGAACCGGGAGCGGACCGGGGTCCCCATGCGGGCAGCCCGCTTGGGGTGGTGGATGCGACCGGGTGCTGGGCTCGACCGGGCAACTGGACCTTTGATCTGGCTCAAGGGATCGCCTCGCGACTTGAGGGCCAGTACCCGGTCGCTACCGCTCCCGGTTCTGATCCAGTGTAGAATGCATTAAATCCTGAAAAGTTGAGAGTTTTCCGTTGCCTGAACACGCTTTTACAAACCGCCTTGCTAACGAGACAAGCCCTTATCTCCTGCAGCATGCACACAATCCCGTGGATTGGTTTCCCTGGGGCGACGAAGCATTGGAAACTGCCCGGCGCGAGCAGAAACCCATTCTGCTAAGCATTGGCTACTCTGCGTGCCACTGGTGTCATGTGATGGAGCACGAATCGTTTGAGAACGAGGCGACTGCCAGGCTGATGAACGAGAACTTCGTAAACATCAAGGTGGACCGCGAAGAGAGACCAGACCTGGACCAAATCTACATGAGCGCCGTTCAGATGATGACGCAGCACGGCGGCTGGCCCATGACCGTGTTTCTTACGCCCCAGGCAGTTCCTTTTTATGCAGGCACTTATTTCCCTCCCGAAGATCGTTACAACATGCCCGGCTTTCCGCGCGTGCTCATGAGCGTGGCGGACGCTTATCGGGAGCGGCCCGCGGACGTTCAGCAAACCGCCGCCTCCGTTCTCAGCGAGCTGCAGCGTTCAACGACCACGCTTGAGTCGCGCGAACTGCTTGCGAACGATCTCCTGGACACGGCTTACCGGGGAATCGTCAGGAACTACGATTCAACCAACGGCGGTTTCGGCGGCGCGCCTAAGTTTCCGCCTGCGATGACTCTGGAGTTTCTGCTTCACACCTTTTACCGCACTGGCAACCCACAAGCTTTGGAAATAGTTCGCCATACCTGTCGAAGAATGGCTGAGGGCGGCATCTACGATCAGCTCGGCGGTGGTTTTCATCGTTACTCGACGGATGCACGGTGGCTGGTGCCACACTTTGAGAAAATGTTGTACGACAATGCTCTGCTCTCGCGTCTTTATCTTCATTACTACCAGGTCAGTCGCGACGAAGCGGCCCGCGCTGTTGTGGAAGGAATCCTGGATTACGTAATACGGGAAATGACCAGCCCGGCGGGAGGCTTTTATTCCACGCAGGATGCCGACTCGGCAGGCATCGAAGGTAAGTTTTTCGTCTGGAGCTTAGACGAGATCAAACAACTTCTGGGCGAAAGAGATGCGGCTCTTTTCGCTGCCTGCTACAACATTAGCAGCACCGGCAACTTTGAAGGTGAGAACATTCTTAACGTGACGCGAGTGCTGTCGGAAGTTGCGGCGACCGAGAATGTAACAGTAGCGGAACTAACCGCAATTCTCGACAGAGCTCGCAATATCTTGTTTGCGACGCGCGAAAAAAGAGTGAAGCCGGCAAGGGATGAAAAAGTCCTGGCGGCCTGGAATGGTTTGATGCTGGCAAGCTTTGCCGAGGCTGCGGCAATTCTTGACCGTGCCGACTACTCGCAGGTCGCAAAGCAAAATGCCCGGTTCGTGCTCGATAACCTGCGTCGAGATGAATTGCTTCTGAGAACCTACAAAGACGGCCAGGCAAAGCTCAATGCCTACCTGGAAGATTACGCATTCTTCATCGATGGCCTGGTGACGTTGTTTGAGGCCACCGGCGAGCTTCAATGGCTCGAAGAGGCTTGCGCCTTAACTACCACGATGATTGCCGAGTTTTGGGACGATGAGGAAGGTGGTTTTTTCTACACCGGGCGCAGTCATGAAGATTTGATTGTTCGCTCCAAAGACTTTTTCGATAACGCAACCCCGGCAGGAAATTCGGTTGCGGCTGAAGTGCTATTGCGGATCGGGCTACTGACTGATAACAGCGACTACCAAAGACGTGCCGCAACTATATTGCGGCTGATGGCTTCTACGGTTCAACGCTACCCTGCCGGCTTCGGTCGCCTGCTTTGCGCGCTCGATTTTTATTTGGGAACGCCAAAGGAGATTGCGGTCATCGGAGGGCCCAGCGCGACCGAAACGCGATTGCTGCTGGACGAGATATGGAAGCCATATGTGCCGAACAAAGTGGTCGCGAACGCCGCTCGCAGCGACCCTAAGGCGAACGCTCTCATCCCACTTCTAAGGAATCGCCCGCAGCTAGACAACAGACCCACCGCCTATGTCTGCGAACACTTCACTTGTAAGAAACCTGTGACCAGCCCAGGAGAACTCGCCTCTCAACTACGGAATCCGGCCGCTGCGGCAGGCTGAGGCACTCCCAGCCCACAATGTCTTGACTCCAAGCTGCTGGTAAGGTTATCTTTAGCGGTGCTAAACAACGTTGGCCACAGGCCAACGTAGGCTGGCGCCTCCAAGTGTTCCGCAATCCCAGGCTCGCCGCTATTCGCGACTTCTCGATCTCTCAAAGAGATTAGGCTGGTTTACCGCAGGCGCACTGATCCTGCCGACCAAGGACATCCAAACAATGAGTGAAAAAAGGAACTGGAAGAGCACCGTTCTCTTGATCAGCATGTCGGTTCTTGGGTCGTTACTTCTGTGTTCAGCTCTGGTATCAACCGTCAATTTGCCTTTCCTGACCAACGCCGGCCTGCTGTTTTGGCTGCTGCTGCTTGTCCTAACCCTCGCAGCCAGCCGGTTCACAGTTTCGATCACCACAACGGTCGGGGTTAGTCAGAGTCGGAAGTCTGTAGCGGACGCGTTCGTTTTCCTGGCGGTTATTCTCTATGCCGTGCCGCCGGCGAACACCGCGGGACCGGCTACGTTGCTCGCCGCCTTTGTTGGTTTCGTTTCCACCTACGGACTAGCCAGCCGAAAAGAATCTATTTCTACTACCGCAATCGCCGTCATCTCAACTTTTGTTTCGGCGTCCTGCTACGGCTACCTTGCAACCTTCTTTGCGAGTGACCTTTCTCGAAGCGCAGGCCAGGGCTTGCCCCTAAATGTTTTCCTGGTGCCGCTCTGCGTGCTCGCCGTTTTGCAATACTTTTTGAGTACCCTGGCGACGGTCCATTTTCTCAACATCGTCGATGGGAAACCCCGCGTCCTTCCCTCTCAGGAAAGTATCGTCTGGACCTTAACGACCCAAGTGGCCGGCGCCGCCTCCGCAGTTCTCTTTTATTCTGCTCTCGACGGCGCGGGACTCCCCTTCGTTCTTCTTGGTCTGCTGATTACCGGGCTCGTGCACCTGCTGTATAGGTTCAACGAGAAACGACTCAACGAAGTGCGGCGCCTGGAAGCTGATCAGCGTAGGCACGTGGAGGAAATGGCAAACATTCACATGAACACCATTGAGTCGCTGGCGATCGCGATCGATGCGAAGGACCAAACGACTCACGGCCACGTTCGTCGAACCCAGATCTACGCGTCGGAGATGGGCAAGCTTTTCAAAGTAGGCGGCAAAGAGGTGCAGGCCCTTTTCGCGGGCGCCCTGTTGCATGACATCGGCAAACTCGCAGTGCCTGAATACATCCTCAATAAACCAGGCAAGCTAACCGAGGCTGAGTTTGCCAAGATGAAAATCCACCCGACTGTCGGTGGCGACATTCTCAGGCGAGTTAACTTCCCTTACCCAGTCGAAGATATCGTTCGTTATCACCACGAAAAATGGGACGGCAGTGGTTATCCCAAGGGCCTGAAGGGGGAAGCGATTCCGCTGGTGGCGAGAATAATCTCGGTCGTGGACTTTTACGATGCCACTCGCTGTGACCGGCCCTATCGCAAAGGCATGAAGCGTGAGGACTCTCTGTCGCTACTCAGAAGCATGGAAGGAACTGCTTTCGACCCTCGGGTTGTTGACAAATTCATTGAGCACGTCGAGGAATTCGATCAGCTAATTGCGGCAGAGGATATTCGAGAGCAGGTAGAGTCAGAAACCGCAGCGCACGATTATCTAACCAAAACCAAACCAGATGCCGGCCTGGCGTCGAGTGTGCTGGGCACACGCGGAGATGACACTGCCGGATTTCGGTCGATCACGGAGGCGCAGCGGGAAGTGTTTGCGCTTCATGAGATCGCACAAACTATCGGCTCCTCTCTGAACCTTAGCGACACCGTCACCCTCATTTCCAACAAGCTGCGAGCGATAGTGCCCTTCGATACGTGCATCATTTTTGTGGTTGACGAAAAATCCGGGAAGGCCACTGCCGCTCACGTCGCCGGCGAAGATGCGGATGTCTTCAGCCACCGGCGCATGAATGTTGGGGACGGCATCACCGGGTGGGTCATCGCAAATGCGCGCTCGATGTGTAACGCATCGCCGGAGCTTGACCTGGTGGGCGTACCTGAAGAGGTTGCCAGGAATTACCGCGGCGTGCTGGTTTCGCCATTGCTTCGCGAAGACGGACCATTCGGCGCGCTCACGCTCTATTCCAAGAGCAGGACTTCCTACACGACGGAGCACGTCCGGCTGCTCGAATCTGTTTGCCAACATGCGTCCAGCGCGCTGAACAATGCTCTGACCTTTGAGAAAACAAAAGAGAGTGCGCTCGTTGACCCGCTAACGGAGCTTCCAAACGCTCGCGGGTTCTACATGATGCTCGAGCAAAAGATCGCGGAATGCCAGCGTATGACCAACGAGTCGCTGGCGGTGCTCAGTATGGATGTTGATGATTTCAAGGCCATCAACGATCAGTACGGACATGCCACTGGTGATCGCGTGCTTGCCAGCGTTTCCGCCGTGATCAGAAAAGAACTGAGGCAGATGGACGTTCTGACGCGTTACGCCGGCGACGAGTTCGTGGCAATCATGCCCATGGCCTCCACCCAGATGGCTGCGTCCATTGGCGAGCGCGTCAGAAACGCGGTCGAGGCGCAGGAATTTGCAGTGCGAGCCGGCAAGGTTGTCCAGTTGGGAATAAGCATGGGTGTGGCCTGCTTCCCCGACGAAGGTGAAACGACGGAAGAACTCCTGACGGCGGCCGCGCGCAAAATGCAGAACAACAAACACTCGCGTAAGACCGTGATAACCCTGGCTAACAGTCCGGTGACCACGCTCGACGCTTTCCGGTAGCTAAGGCTGACCGGCTTTCTTGATGCGCACATCGCCCGCTGCGGTGTGTGTTTTTTTGGCTCGAAGAGACTGGTTTTGCACGGGGTTACAAACCTCGCGTATAATCCAACCCGTTACTAAGGCAACGACAAAATCCAAGCTTCATTCAAAGAGCCGCCGTTAATGGCGGTTCATTAGTCGAAAGCGACGGACAGTGGCAAAGTCAAACTACGAGATGAGAAAACGCACGCCGGAGCCGTCACGTGTGGGCGCTGAAGAGACGAGCGCAACTGGCGTGATGGAAGAAGAATCTCCCCAGGAGGCAGATTCGAATGGCCTGCGTCAGCGAAGCGCGACGGTGAAGGAGGCGCAGAAAGGTCGGCTCGCGGATATGGATCGGGAGATGCTGATCAATATCTACCAGCAAATGCTTCTCGTCCGTCGTTTTGAAGAGAAATCCGCGGAAGCCTATAGCGCGGGAAAGATCGGCGGCTTCTGCCATCTGTACATTGGCCAGGAAGCGGTCGGTATCGGAGCCATTTCCGCAATCCGCAAAGACGACTATGTTTTGACCAGTTACCGCGAGCACGCACATGCGATCGCCAAAGGCATCTCTCCCGATGCGGTGATGGCCGAGCTCTACGGCAAGGCTACCGGATGTTCGAAGGGCAAGGGTGGGTCGATGCACATGTTTGACAAGGAAGTCAATTTTCTTGGCGGCCACGCGATTGTAGGCGGACAGATTCCTTTGGCGACCGGCGTTGCTTTCGCCTCCAAATACAAGGGCACCGATCAGGTGACGCTCTGTTTCTTTGGCGAAGCCGCGGTCAACCAGGGAGCATTTCACGAGTCATTGAATTTGGCGCAGCTTTGGAAACTACCCTGCATCTACATCTGCGAAAACAATCAATACGGAATGGGAACTTCGCTGGAGCGCGCTATGTCGTCTCAGGATATTTCGCAGAAGGCTCGTGCCTATGATATTGCGGCTGAGTTTGTAGACGGCATGGACGTGCTGGCTGTGCGTGAAGCGACCCTTCGAGCCGTTGAGCGCGCGCGCAAGGGTTATTTGCCGACGCTGCTGGAGGTTCGCACCTATCGGTTCATGGGCCACTCCATGTCCGATCCGGGTAACTACCGCACGCGCGCCGAGATTGAGCGCCACCAGGAACGGGATCCTATCAAACTTTTCTCTGCGAGCTTGAAAGAAGAAGGCATACTGTCTGTTTCGGAGTTTCAAGAGATTGAAGCGGAAGTGAAAGAACAGGTTGAGCACGCGGTGCTATTTGCGGAGCAAAGCCCCCTGCCTGATCCGAAGGAAGTGTACGCGGACGTTTATGCCAACCCGATTGTTTCGGTATGAGATCTGGGATTTTCAAATCTGAAATCTGAGGGCTGAGTTGAAATCTGAGATCTCAGATCTCAGATCTCAAATCTCAAAAAGAGGTTTGCTAAATGGCTTTAATAACCATGCGCGAGGCGCTCAATCAAGCTCTACGTGAGGAGATGCTGCGCGATGAAAACGTTTTCCTGATGGGTGAGGAGGTTGCCGCTTATCAGGGCGCGTACAAGGTCACCAAGGGATTGCTTGAGGAGCTTGGAGACAAGCGTGTCATCGACACGCCCATAACAGAACTGGGTTTTGCCGGGCTTGGTGTCGGCGCTGCCATGGTCGGGCTGCGGCCGATCGTGGAGTTTATGACTTTCAACTTCTCGATTCTGGCCACTGACCAAATTATTAACTCTGCTGCCAAGATGCTTTACATGTCAGGCGGACAATTCAATATCCCAATCGTCTTTCGCGGCCCGGGTGGTTCCGCTTTTCAGGTTAGCTCTCAACATTCGCAGGCCCTGGAGTCGTGGTTTGCATACTTCCCTGGTTTGAAAGTCGTGATGCCCTCCACTCCGGCCGACGCCAAGGGTCTCCTGAAGTCGGCAATTCGTGACGACGATCCCGTAATCTTTATCGAGCAGGAGAGGATGTACGGAAATAAGGGCGAGGTCCCGGATGATGCGGACTTCACGATTCCGCTGGGCGTGGCTGATGTAAAAAGAGAAGGTACTGACGCCACCATCGTTGCGCGCTCGTTGATGGTTCCTGTTGCGTTGAAGGCCGCGGAGGCCTTAGAGAAACAGGGCGTCTCTTGCGAAGTCATCGATCCCAGAACGATCCGACCACTCGACATTGCTACGATCATCGCGTCTGTCAAGAAAACCAACCGCGTGGTGGTTGCGGAAGAGTCGCATCCATTTTGCGGAGTGGGAGCGGAAATCAGCCAGGAGATTACCGAGCGTGCCTTTGACTATCTTGACGCGCCGGTCAAGCGAGTGTCCGGCGCCGACGTGCCTATGCCCTACGCAAAGAACCTTGAGGACCTGGCTATCCCCAATGTGGACCAGATTGTTGCTGCCGTACGTGAAGTTGCTTACTTGTAATAGCTTGTCAGTTGTCCGTAGTCAGTTGTCCGTTGTTTCTTTTCCCGGACGAGTGGCTGGTAGTTAGGATCGAGTAATTGACAACGGACGACTGGCGAAGGACTTATTCTAAATGGCGACGCAGGTAATCATGCCCAAGCTCTCTCCGACAATGGAAGAGGGCCAACTCTCTCGCTGGCTCAAGAAAGAGGGCGACAAGGTGTCGATGGGCGAACCACTCGCCGAGATCGATACCGACAAAGCGACGATGGAAATGCAGGCACTCGGCAGCGGAGTGCTGCGCAAGATTTTGATCCAGGAAGGCGAGTCCGCGCCGCTGGGCCAGTTGATCGCCATCATCGGTGAACCTGACGAAGATATCTCAGCACTCGCAAGCCAGGCCGCCGCCGGCCAGATAGCAAAGAGCTCTACTCCTCCGGAAGAGGCAAGCCAATCAGTTGCGACTGAAGCCCTGCCGGCAAGCGTGCCTGCCGTAACTGACCAGGTGGCAGATAGCGCCGCTGACGCTGGTGCTGTCGTCGCTGGGAATGGACGCCAGGAGCCACGCCAACTCGAAGGCGCCGCTACCGGTCGTTTGATTGTTTCTCCACTCGCGGCGCGCATGGCGGCCGAATCCGGAATAGACTTGCGCTCGGTCAGTGGCAGCGGTCCCGGCGGCAGAATTGTTAAACGCGATGTCGAGGGGCTCATCGGTCAAGCCAGGTCGGCAGCGCCGGCATCTGGCAGCCAAACTCCGCAAGGACATCTTCGAGCAGTCGGTGGGAGTCCGTTTCAAAAATCGGTGACCGCGCAAGCTTCCGCTTACCGCGATGAGCCGATCAGTGAAATGCGCCGCACCATCGCCAAGCGTCTGGTAACTTCGCTGGGGCCGGTGCCGCATTTTTTCCTCACTACCGAGATCGAGATGGATCGCCCGGCTGAAATGCGCAAGGCAATGAACGAGCTGGATCCTGAACTCAAGATCAGCGTCAACGACATCATCGTCAAGGTAACTGCCGTCGCACTAATGCAGCACGGCCAGGTCAACGCGTCGTTCCAGGATAGGGTCGTCAGATACTACGAACACGCCGACATAGGTGTGGCTGTGGCTATCGAAGACGGATTGATCACACCGATTGTTCGGGCAGCGGATCAAAAGTCGCTTGGTGAAATCGCGGCGGAAGTTCGCGACCTGGCTGAGCGCGCGCGCAACCGCAAACTGCGCCCGGAGGAATTCATGGGCGCAACTTTCTCCATCAGCAATCTTGGTATGTTTGGCATAGACGAATTCACTGCCGTGATAAATCCGCCCGAAGGCGCAATCCTTGCAGTCGGCGCGATGTCGGCTAAGCCGGTAGTGCGAAACAACGAGATCGTGGTGCGCCAGATGATGCGGGTCACCTTGTCCTGCGATCATCGCGTAATCGACGGCGCTACCGGAGCGAAGTTCCTACAGACGTTCAAGAA
>JBGQJH010000023.1:0-13006 GCA_041498935.1 Pyrinomonadaceae bacterium
CGGGATATGCTCAAGCACTTCAATGCAGGTCACGCAATCAAAGCTGGCATCGGAAAACGGAAGCTGGTCGGCGCCTGCTGCATGCAAATCAGCATCGGGTAAATTCTGGCGAGCCTTTTCCAGGGCGGCGGAGTTGATCTCTACCCCGAACAATCGCATCGCAGGATAGAGCGCTCCACAGTAAGCCAGTAGCTCTCCCGCGTTACAACCAATATCCAGCAATGTAGTCGCATCGCTTTGAATCCAGCGGATCGGATGCATCCAGTTCTGGTGAATTGGCAGCTTTCCTGACGCTGGTGTGGTGAGACTCAATTAATTAGTCGCAGCCGTCACGCTTTTGTAAATTGGAATCAATTCCGTCGCCAGCCGGGCGCGGTTGAAGCGTTGTTCTACTGTGGCTCGGCCGGCCGCGCCGAGGCGGGCGCGCAAATGTGGATCGCTTGCCAGCTGCGTGATGCGTTTGGCGAGCCCCGCGGCATCGCCGGGTGCGTGACCCAAGGCGTTGATCTCCGTGTCAATATTTGTCTTAAAATTCGTTTGGGGGTCCGTCTGGCTCTTTGTCTGAATCAATTCCGCAGCTCCGCCGGCTTCGCTGGCGATCACGGCCCGGCCGCAAGCCATGCCCTCAACGATCACCAGGCCAAACGGTTCCGGTACGGTGCTGGCATGAACGACAATATCCAGCGAACGCATTGCTGATGAGGGCTGGTCGACAAAGCCGCTAAATCCAACCCGATCGGAAATGCCGAATTGCCGGGCCATGACTCTTAATTCCGCCAGCGAATACTGGCTGCCATCCGTTTGATACAAAGCATCGCCAATGACGTAGCCACGTATAGGAAGTTCCGGCGGTATTAACGACAGCGCGCGCAGAAAGACCTCTTGCCCTTTCCAACGGGCCAACGTCGCGAGCATTCCTACCCTGATAATGTCGGAACCGGCGGGTGGCAGACCTGATAACAAATCCAAATCGAGACGATCGCCGCACGGAGAAAAGACGGTAGTGTCAATGCCGTTGTAGACAGTTTGAACCGGCGTCGTGTTTCCGCAGGCGGCTCTGATGTCGAGCGCCACGCTGTTTGAATTCGCCAACACGATGTTACAGCGCCGCTGGAACAGCTTCATCAGTCTGGCCATCAAAGGGCGCGACTGGACGTAATCATGAACATGCCAGATGAGCGGGGCTGCCGCGGGTTTTGCCAGAGCTCCCAATATATGCATCTTGAAGCCATTGGTGTGGATGACGTCCGGAACAAGCTCACGCAGCATTCTTCGCAAACTCGCAGCGTAGATCCGGATTCCGTTGCTTGCAAAAAGCAACTGCCGCAGCAAGCTCAAACGGCCAATACTGTTGCCCGCGGGTCCGCCTGCGGCTGAATCTCCAAGCCGGGCCAGTGAAGCAGGGAACGGCAGGACGCGGGTAGAGACACCTAGCGCCCGCGCCTGCGCGGCCAGCGGTCCATCCTCGGAAATGATAAGGTCCAGTTTCCATTCTGGCTCAGCCTCTCTGATACTGGCTAAGAGCTCGAGCAACGCCACTTCCGCCCCACCCATTCGGCCTCTTGGGTTAAGGTAGACGATCCGCATGATTAGAAGTCAGAGAACAGCGGTCGGAGAACAGGAGTCAGAGGGCAAAGGGCCGAAGGCAGAGCTTGAAAGAAAATGGGCATGGGCCTGATCTGAAGACTGACGTTCTGACCTTTGACAGGCACCCCACCTTTGTTGTTTTGTATTCTCTGACTTCTGACTTCTGTTGTTTTTAGGCTATGCAGATCAATTCAGCGAAAGACTTGACGGTTTATAAAAAGGCGTACGAACTTGCAATGAGAATATTCGAGGTGAGCAAGAATTTTCCAGCCGAGGAGAAGTTCGCTTTGACGAATCAAATTCGTCGGTCGTCACGTTCAGTATGTTTGACCCTGCGCGAGTCCTGGGCAAAGCGGAGATATGAAGCGCACTTCATCAGCAAGCTGACGGATTGCGATGGTGAAAACAGCGAAACAGATTCTTCATTGGACTTTGCGAAGGACTGTCGTTACATCACAGCCGAACAATACGACGAACTTACGTCTCTCGGTCAGGAAATCGGCAAGATGCTTGGAAGCATGATCAAGAATCCCGAAACTTTTCTTACCTCTGTTCGCTGACCTCAGACTTTCTGTCCTCTGATCTCTGCTCTCTGACTTCTGTTCTCTGTGAGTTCGTCGGTCTCCGCTTCTGCGTTGGCGTAGTAATACTTTTCGTAGCTTCGATTGTAGTAGTAGTCGTGCCGCGAGACGGTAACGTTATTCAGCACCACACCAAATATTTTGGCGCCTACGTCCGTGAGCAACTGCCTGGAGCGACGCACAATGTGACGAGACGCGCTGCCACCATGCACGACCAGCAGTACACCATCGGCCACGGATGAGAGCAAGACGCCATCGGTAAATGAGGCTACCGGTGGCGAATCGATCACGATGTGGCTGAAATTGCTTTCAAGCGCGGTGATCAGCCGGCGTATTTGATCCGAGCCGAGCAATTCGGCCGGATTCGGCGGAATACGGCCCGCCGTAAGCACGTAGAGACCGCTCTCTTCGTGATGCTGGACCAGGGCCAACATCTCCGCTTCGCTCATCTTACTCGCAAGCAGACCGCTCAATCCGGTTCTGTTGTCGAGATTGAAGATCGAATGAAGCCTTGGCCGCCGCATATCGGCATCGACGACGACCACCCTGGCGCCTGTCTGGGCCAGAGTCATCGCCGTGTTAACAACAGTAGTCGTCTTCCCTTCACCGGGCTGGCTGGAAGTTACAAGCAACGTTCTGGGCGCTCCCCCGGCCGCTGACAACAGAACCGAGGTCCGAAGCTGGCGGTATGCTTCAGCCAGCGGCGATCGGTGAGACCCGTGCAATAGGAGTTCTTCCCCGAAGTGAGTTCCGTTCTTTTTCTGGCCTCCGGGCATCGCCGAAAGCAAACGCCGGCGAGTGGAACTGCCCAACGAAGGGATAACGGCCAATGCGGGCAAACGCAAAAAGTTTTCGACGTCGTCAGACGTGTGCACGGAATCGTCCAGGTAGTCGAGATAACGTGAAAGCGCAATGCCCAGAATCAATGAAAACATAACGGCAAGAGCGATGGCCTGTCGTCGCTTCGGGCCTACCGGGCTTTTTGGCCGGGACGCATGATCCACGACGTGGATATTGTTAGGTGTGCCGGCCAGGATTACGTCATTCTCTTTAGCACGCTGAAGCAGGCCGTCAAGGAGACTCTTGTTTGTCTCAATCTCCTGCTGAATAATTCGGTAATTGACGGCCGCTTCGTTCTGCGTCAGCGTCTCGGCGCGTTGCTTGTCAAACGCTTGCCGTAGCGCCTGTTCTTTTTGTTCGGCCTGGCGATACCTGGTTTCGAGGTTGGTCTTTACGACTGACTGGTTGTGAGTGCGTGACTGCTCCAACTGCTTCTCAAGCATCGCAATCTGCTGATTGAGGTCCCGCACTTCGGGATATTTTTCCGTGTACTCCAGCAGTAATTGCGCTTTCCGTTGCTTCAGCTCGGCCACCTTGGCTTCCGTGGCAGCTCCGGAATTGTTTACCAGTCCATTGCTTGTCGCCTCAACCTGCGCCTCTAACGCTCCCGGAGCGAGCGCGACACGATAGGCCGCCTCCGCTGTTTGGCGCTCATTCTCCGCATCTAATAATTGCTTGTTGAGAACGGCGAGACGATCGACCACCGTATTCTGGCTGGCATCGAGAGATAGAATCTGGTGGCTCTTGGCGTAGTTGATCAACTGCTCTTCGCCGTGCCGGATCTCGGACTGAAGGTCCGCAATGCGCTTTTGCAGAAAGTCGCCTGCCGTGTTGCTGGTCTCAGTCTTCCTCTCCAGGTTAGACACGACGAAGGTCTCCGCCACCATGTTATTTACCTTCTCGGCAATTTCCGGATCCTGATGTCTGAAACGGATCTCGATGATCCGCGTATCGGTAAGTTGCTTTACCGATAACTGCGATTGCAGGATCTCTACATAGGGTTCGTAATGATTGGCTTCGAGGACATCGTCGCCGGCTAGAGCGGAACTGGGCCGCAGCTTGTTTTCTTCCGGCGCTTTCGGCTGACTGTCGCTTTTCTTCGATCCAATCAGGGCTTTCAGACTTTCCCAGAGAGATCCGTTTTGCGCTGACTGAGGGTGAAGAAAGGCCTGGTTGTGTTCCAGGTCGAGAGTCTTGGCGACCCTGCCAAGCAAACCCGCGCTGGTGAGGATATTGATCTGGGTATTGAAGTAGGTGGGGTCTTGTAAGGGCGTATTTAGATAAATGGAGTTTCCCTTGAGCGCGCCGATTGCCGGATTGTTAGCTGTTTCCAGGTCAATTTGCACGCTCGAGAGTGACTCGTAAACATCGGGTTGCCGCGCCATGTAAACCGCAGTCAGCGACGTCACCAGCACCAGAATCGCGATCACCAGCCAGATATGCTTGCGCACCGAGCGCCAGTAATCGTGCAGCCGGTTGTAACCGCTGCTCACCTCTTCTGGGTACGAATCGTAGCGAGAGGAAGGATAATACGGGACCGGCCGTTCAAGTGGAGCTCCGCCGTCTCCGGAAACATCCCTTTTCTTGATTAGCTCTGAGGATTCCTTCATTACTTCTACCGCCTTACAACGCAGGAGACAGAAAACAGTAGCCAGAATACAGAATAGAGAGTCGGAATTCAGGAATCAGAATTCGTGACGCAACTTCTGAACTAGTGACTCCTGTATTCTGCGTTCTTGTATTTCTGCGGCCTGCTCCGTGCATGTTGACTCTTTGACTTCCGACTCCTGAATTCTGACTCCTGTATTCTGTTTTCCGTCTTACGGAATTACTCTTACCGGCAACTGGCCAACACTGGGAACAACCGCTCCCATAAGGCTGCGGAAGAATCTCTTACCCCCTGAAGCCGGCACGTCAATGATGTCGTTGGCGACCAACACAACGTCCTCAGCCTTGTGGCGGTGGATAGCTTCCAAGTCAACCAGGATTTCTTTCTTGTCAGTGGTGCCGGGTGTTTGCCTGATAATGTGGATTGCACTTTTCCGCGTATCGAGGCCCGTCCCACCGGCCATAGCGATGGCGCGTGACACAGTCATCGGCTCCGTCAGCGCGATCGCAGTTGGCCGCACGACATTGCCGATGACATAAACCTGATCCGCGACAGCTATCGAGACGACATCGCCCGCCTGTACATAAGGGTTCGCCTTCTCATCGCCGCGCAAGACGCTGCTGAGCTGGTAGGAATCGATTGCGCTGGCTGCTGATTCCGAGCCGGCGTCACGCGTGGCGGCGGAACTTTCGCAAGCCACGCGCGGCCCCATATGAACGACCTGCACCGTTCGTCCGGCATTGTCGGCGGGGCCATTTACGAAGGTAAGCAACTCTAGCAGGCGCACGCGTCGTTGAAGTTGAAAACGGCTCGGCGAGCGAACGGCCCCGAGCACAGCCACGGGCTCCGACTGGTATTCCTTAATTTGAACTGTTACCTGAGGCTCCAGCACATACTCCTTCAGCAGTTCAGTAACTATGGCCTCCAGTTCCGCCTCCGTGTGACACGCCGCAGAGATTTCCTCCTTAATAAGAGGCATGCGAATCATGCCGCGCGGGTCTACCCTGACCCCCTCGCGATTAAACTGCGGCTTGTTGAAGACCCTGATATCGAGGACGTCTCCAGGGCCGATGCGATACCGTTGGTCTGAATCATCCCGAGCATTGGAACCACTCAATGAAACGGCAGTCGCTGCTCCATTGGTTTCGGCGGGAGATGGCGCCGCGGCGGATTGCTGCTGCGCGCGGGCCGGACACAGGAACACTGCTACCAGGACAGCCGACCAGGCAAGTCTGCTATGCGCCGGAGTTTGTCGGACTCTCATCGGCGCCGGGTATATGTCTCGCTTCATAAACTTGCTTCTTTCATCAACGCCCCGGTACTCGGATTCAATTAAGGACATTAAGTGGTTCGGGGAGACATTAACAGACTTAACGATTTGAGATCTCAGATCTGAAATCCGTGGTTTCAGCGCCTGAGTCTATTACTCTTTTGGTTACAATTCCACCCCGGCATGAATGTTCACTATGAAAACCTGACATTCATACGAGTACCCCGTGGGGAAACCTCTCTCGCGAGGTGGCATTCAGTGCGTTCCGGACGGGGCCACAACCGCCGCCTTACGCTTGTAATCTTATTAGCACCCCAGCGGGGCTGCCCCGCTGGGGACGCCGCAGGTTGGGCTCAACGGCCACGTGGAACCTGGACACTCTCCACGTCTAGCGGTTCCTCTGCGCAAAACATCTAACGCTCCAGTCCGAATCTGCCGGACCTGGCCAAACCTCGCTCGGGTTGGCTCGAGAGATAGGGATCCAATCTTAATGCGTTATACCCTACATTCTTATTTTCGCGGGAAGCTCCAGACCAGGAAACCCGAGTCGAGGGCCTTGGAACGTGGAAGGCATTCAAAGCGAAGCGTGGGAGGATGACCTGGATTACCCGCCTAATAATTGTCCGCCTCATTACTTAATAGTATGAAAACTGCCCGGAGTGTGAACCAGCATCCGACCACTCGATGGCTACTGTTTCCGCGAGCTTAGTGCTGGTTCAAATTTCCCGGGGTTCTGGGTCAAGTACCACTGTCAAAATTCGTTTTCATTCTGACGAGGATTAGGCATCGAGAAACGATTACTTTCCGGTGATAACGCGCAGGACTCTAGCGGATTGAAGCTCTAGCTGTCAACACTTGCACCAGCAGGTAGTGGGTCAGTTTCGATGATGGTGTGGGATAAACTTTAGTTTGTCGTAACACAGCGACAAGCTAGAGCTTATCGGACATCAAATTGACTCACAGCATATATTGGCACGCGCGGACGAAAGTGGTAGGCTTGAAAGCCCCCGTGAGATCAGTACGAACTTTTTGAAAAACTAAACTGCGGCGGGATTCTAATACCGGCCCCGGTTTGCCTGCGAGCAAGGGTGACCCTGCCCGCGCTAACAATCTTCCCCCGCCAAAAAGAAACGAGCCCCATGTCCGCTGATCTTAGTAACCTGAATGACGGCCCGCGCACGATTCTCATTGTGGATGATTTTGACGACACCCGACTGCTACTGAGAACCTGGCTCCAGAAAAAAGGTTTTCGCGTGCTTGAGGCTGAAGACGGAAATCGTGCTGTCCTCGCCGCGGAAAGCAATCGTCCAGACTTGATCATCATGGACGTCGAGATGCCCGAACTGGATGGGCTCGCCGCGACGCGCAAGATTCGTAAGTTAAGAAATTTTGAAGCAGTGCCCATCGTTGCCGTGTCGGCTTACGGCGCCGACCAGTATCGGGCCCACGCTCTTGCCGCCGGGTGCAATGAGTATGTCTCAACCCCCTTCGAGCCTGAGGAATTGGAGCGACTAATTCGCGCGCTGCTCAAGTGAGTAGTCCCAAGTCCCATGTCCAAAGTCCAAAGTCTTTTTTGTCAGGCGGCCTTGCTTTCAATCGTTGCTTAGAGTATTGGGTTTTGGCTTTGGACTTTGGACTTTGGACTTTGGACTTCCCTCCATGCGACTTAAAACACTAGCCCCGTTACTCATTCTCCTTGGCGCCGTCACTGGCCTTGGGCAAAACAACAAATGTGTCTTGAAGCTCTCTGAACTTCCCGACGCCCCGGAGTTACTCGGGTTTCACATGGGAATGACCACAGCCCAGGTGAAAGCGCGGGTTCCGCAAGTTGTTTTCGGACCAGCCAACGAATTCGGGTTGTTGAAAACAAGCATCAGTCCCGACTTCGATCCGCGAATGGACAAGGCCAGTCTCTCAGGAGTCAGAACCATTTCGCTCGACTTTGTCGATGACCGTTTGACCTCTCTTTGGTTAGGTTACGACAGCTCTTTTAGATGGCTGACAGTTCCGGATTTCGTTAAGGGAATTTCGCAATCGCTGCTTTTGCCCGATGTCTGGAAGCCGTGGAAAACGCGAGGACAACAACTTAACTGTGCCGACTTTCAAATGACGGTGGTGATTGTGGCGGAAGGCCCGAGCTTTCACATTATCGACGAAACCGCCGAACAAACTGTGGCGGCGCGCAGAGAAGCCAAAGAGGAACAAGACGCAGCGGCTGAACCAGGCAACGCGACTGAAATTATTGCCGACCGTAAAGCCAGGATTTATTACGTCGCAGACTGCCAGCCCCCGAATGAGATTAAGGAAGAAAACCGCGTGGTTTTTAAGTCAAAGGAAGAAGCCGAAAATGCCGGCTACAAGTTGGCAAGAGCGTGCCAGTAGGGTAAAGAAGTCCAATGTCCAAAGTCCAATGTCCAAAGTCAAAAACCGATATTCCAGGCGACGATTGGAAACAAGGCCGCGCCTGACAAAAGAGACTTTGGACATTGGACTTTGGACATTGGACTTTGGCCATTGGACTTTGGACTTTGGACTTTGGAAAGGACATCCTAAATGCTGAAAGAATTTCGCGACTTTATGGCTCGCGGCAATGTGCTTGATTTGGCAGTGGCGGTGATCATTGGTGCGGCCTTTGGCAAGATTGTTACTTCGCTGGTTGAAGGCATCATCATGCCGCCGATCGGCTTGCTGCTGGGTAAGGTAGATTTCGCAAACCTCTTTATCGATCTCTCTGGTCAGCACCCTGTGTCACTGGCTGACGCGAAACTCAAAGGCCTTCCGGTGATCGCGTATGGCGTGTTTATTAATGACCTGGTTGGTTTCCTGATCATCGTCTTCGTGATCTTCCTAATCGTGAAAACGATCAATAGACGCAAACGCGAGGAAGTGGTAGCGCCGGCGACCCGAGACTGCCCCTATTGCGTCTCGGCAATTCCTATTGCGGCCACTCGCTGCTTCGGATGTTGCTCGGAAGTACCGGCAGTAGGATAGTCCAAAGTCCAATGTCCAAAGTCCAATGTCTGTCCATCGACAGGAGTTTGGAACATTGGACCGGTCTTTGAACTTTCTCGTTTTTTCGACTTGTTTCCAATCGTTGCTTAGAGTATTGGTTTTGACTTTGGACATTGGACTTTGGACCGGTGATCCTGCCATGCGCGAGTGTCCACGTTGTGAGAGTTGTTATGAAGACGACGTGGTTATCTGTCCGCAGGACGAGACAAACACCAAACACACTTTGCCCGGACCGATGCTGCTATCGTCGCGTTATCTCCTTGAGAAACGACTGGGCCGGGGCGCGATGGGCCAGGTCTATCTAGCCCGCGATCAGAATCTCGTGACACGTCGCGTCGCTATCAAGACCGTCCGGCCTGACATACTCAATGACGAAATGCTTCAGGAGGGTGAAGCGATTGCGCGATTCGAGCGCGAAGTTCGCGCGGCTGCGTCTATCCGTCATCCAAACGTTGTTGACGTCACCGATTTTGGCAAGAGTCCTGAGGGCGTGTTTTTTCTGGTAATGGAATACGTCGACGGTGAAAGCCTTTACCAGCTCTTGCGCCGCGAAGGCACTCTGGACATTCAGCGCACGGTAACAATTCTTGGCCAGGTGGTCGCCGGCGTTGAAGCGGCCCACGATGCAGGCATACTGCATCGCGATCTCAAGCCCGCAAATATCTTCATCATGCAAAGGGTGCGGAAAACCGCCAACAGCCCGGGGCCCCCGGCGGGCCAGCCCCGCTGGGGTGGCAGTAGCGGCGACGGGTTTGTGAAAGTCGGCGACTTTGGCCTGGCGAAAATAATTCATGCGGACCAGACTGAAACTGCGTCTGACAGCGGACCGGAATCACGCGGCATCATCGGCACACCTGAGTATATGGCTCCGGAACAAATGCAAACGGGCGTGCAGTTGGACGCCCGCGCGGACATCTACGCATTAGGCGCTATTGCCTACCACATGCTCGGTGGCCGTCCGCCATTTATTGGCGACCTCGCTCAGCTTGTGGCCCAAAAGCTAATGCAGTCGCCGCCGTCGCTGCTGAGTTTACGGTCTGATATATCCGCGGAGGTCGACAAGGTGATCCTGCAAGCACTCGCCCGCGAAGCTTCCGAGCGACCGCCAGACGCCAGCGACTGGTTTGACCAGTTGGAAGCCGCCGCCGGAAAACGATTTGAACCTCAAAGCCAAAGCGATTCGCGCCTGGTAGTGATGGCTCTGCAGGGTTCGGAAGTTTACGTTGACGACGAGAGACACGGCAGCATTGGACGTTCAGGCCGGGTGATTCTCAATTCAATCCCTCCCGGTCAACACGTGTTGCGGGTAGCGCGAGCCGGTGAAGTTGACGACGAGCGCGTGATCGAAATCAGGCCCGACGGCGTAGAACAAATTATTCAGGCGCAGTTTAAGAGCGCCCCTTCAAGCGATCAGTTGACGCCTTCGCGAGGAGGAAGTCTGGACAGCAGGGCCGGGGGAACAACGAGCACGCCGCGCGTCGTTGCCTGCGCGAGCTGCGGTTCTCGCTTCGCCGAAGGAATAAAGTTTTGCGGACGCTGCGGCAATGCCAGCTTCATATTTGTCAGCGGCGAACCGGAAATTATTCGCGGTGTTAGCAGTAGTTCTTCTGCGCCTTCACCCGCCCCAGTTGTCCCGGTCGCCCGAGTTTCGTCAGTTGCTATAGTCGCCTGCCCTCGTTGCCGCCAGGAATATCCTTCGGCCGTCGGATTCTGCGGCAAATGCGGCATCCCTATCGGTGCCAAGTCGCTGGATTGGAGCCAACCGCGTCCGGTTGAAGTGGTTTGCAAGTTGTGCGGCACTAGTTATTCGGGCGGCACAAAATTTTGCGGCCGCTGCGGCAAGCCCATTAAAGCTTGAGCCGCCAAGCGAAACGAGGCGAGATTTTCCATATATCATTTTTCATTTCTCATTTGCCATTGAATACAGCGTAGAATGACAAATGCCGGTCGCCGGTCATTGGTTGTCGGCCAGTCTTTGGTTTTGACTTTGGACTTTGGGATTTTGAACTACAGCGTGAACGAAAAATGAAAACCTGCCCTTCTTGTAAACGAACATACACGGATGCATCGCTAAATTTCTGTTTGGAAGACGGCACGCCGCTAACGATCAGCGCACCGGGCAGCGCTGCACCAGGCTTTGATCCGAATGCGACCATTCGCTACACAGACTCACGCGAAACAAAGCCGCCCCCGGCCGAGGTGTATCGCCCGCCTACTCCCACGGCAAATCCAACCGTAAATCAAATGGCAAGTCACGCCACGTATCAAATGCCAACTCAGGGATCGGCGTTTGGCCAGCAACAACAGTCGACGCTGGCGCGTCCCGGCGTGCCCGCCAGGAAATCAAATGTCGTGTGGTGGATCCTTGGAGGTGTGGTAGTGCTGGGAGTAATCGTGGTTGGCGCCGCGATCATGATCCTGGCATTGGCAAGCATGGGTTCGAATTCAAACGCGAACTTAAATCGCGCGAACGTGAATTCACGAATTGGGAACCGCAACGCAAACACCAACGCGAATATTTCTAACGCAAATTCCAACCCGAGTCTGCCCTCGTCGCTGACTGATGACTTTTCGCAAGCAAAATGGGGCACCGGGAATTACGCTTTTGGCGACATCTGGTACGCCGATGACCAATACCACATGCGTGGGAAAGAAAAAACTTACCTGGTAATGTATGCACCGTCGCCTGACTACAACACGGCAAACGCCGCCGTGCGCGTGACAGTCCGCAGCGTTGACGGCACGCCCGCGCTGTCAGGCTTCGGCCTCATCGTGCATGGCGAGAAATCAAAAACCGGCCAGCTCGAGGATTATGCGCTGCTTATCTACACCGGCGCAGAACCGAAGTATCAAGTCATCAAGCACAAGGAAGGCGCGCAGTCGGTGGTGGTGCCCTGGACTGGTTCAAAAGTCATTCGCACCGGCACCAACCCTAATCAACTCGAGGTACGCGCCAAAGGTTCGGAGCTTTCCTTCTACATCAATGGCCAGTATGTGGATCGGATCACGGACAGCGAAAACTTCAAGGGCGGCGTCGCCGGACTTTATACAAGCGACATCGCCGAAGTCGCCTTCGACGATCTCGAGATCAAACGATAGGCGGCCGGACATCAGAACCGGGAGCGGTAGCGACCGGGTCCTACACTCATCGCTTCAGGAATTCGTTGTCTCAACAAAATCAAAGAGTCTTTGATAGGCAGAGTTGAGCGTCTCGGAAAGGACCCGGTCGCTACCGCTCCCGGTTCTGTGTTTGTGCGGCGTCGCACGTCGCTTTCGCTGGGAGTTCTGAAGTGTGCCCAAGATCAAAACATGACCCCAACAAGCTAACCGAGTGAGCAAAAAGTCTGGCATCTTGGGTCGACGAATACAGAACCGGGGGCGGTAGCGACCGGGTCCGTTACCATTTCAAACGACCTGTTGTCACTGGACCCGGTCGCTACCGCTCCCGGTTCTGATTGAAGAGCGCCCGAAATGCAAGTCAACTTAAGAGTATTAGCAGGCCCTTACAAAGACCGCGTTTTTAGCTTCACCCAACCCGATACATTCTTAATTGGCAGAAGCAACGACGCCCACCTCTGCCTCCCCGACGATAAGTTTTTCTCTCGTAATCATTGTCTGCTGGAAATCACTCCGCCCCATTGCTTTCTGCGCGACCTCGGCTCAACCAACGGCACGTTTGTAAACGGCCAGAGAGTCAGCGAAGCATTCCTTGAAAATGGCGCTCAAATAAAGGGCGGTGAAACCGTGTTGCTGGTTGAAGTGAGCACGGGCGAAGCAGACGGCAGCGCGCCATCCGGGCAGTCAGTCAAACCAACGATCGTTACGGTTGCCTGTTTGCATTGCGGCCGGCGTGAAGAAGCTCAGGCAAATTCGTCAGATGAGCACTTAACTTTCCTCTGCGAGGATTGTCGCATTGAGTTAAGGAAGACGCCGCAACCGATTCCCGGCTACGACATGGTTAGGATTCTGGGCCGCGGCGGAATGGGTTGCGTGATGCTCGGCCGCAACCAGACAACCGGCGGCGCCGTTGCCATCAAGACACTGCTGCCGGAATTTGCGGTGAGCGACAAACACATGCGCCGCTTCATGCGAGAGATGGATGTGGCA
>JBGQJH010000024.1:0-12804 GCA_041498935.1 Pyrinomonadaceae bacterium
CCACCGGGATGAAGTGGAGCTTCGTGCCCAAGGATTCGCCCAAGCCGAAGTACGTCGTCTGCAACGCGGACGAATCCGAGCCGGGCACGTTCAAGGATCGCTACCTGATGGAACGCGATCCCCACATGCTGATCGAAGGCATCCTGATCGCCGCCTACGCGCTGGGAGCGAAAACGAATTACATCTACACGCGCGGCGAATACCGCTATTTGATCGAGATTATGGATCGCGCGCTCGCTGAAGCTCGCGCTTCCGGTTTGCTTGGCGAGAATATCCTCGACTCGAATTTCTCCTCTGAAATCTACACGCACACCGGCGCGGGCGCTTACATTTGCGGCGAGGAGACAGCGCTCTTGAGTTCGCTGGAGGGAATGCGCGGCCATCCGCGAATGAAGCCGCCCTTCCCTGCCGTGTCCGGCTTGTATGCGAGCCCTACCGTCGTTAACAACGTCGAGACGCTTACCGCCGTGCCTGACATCATCAGGATGGGTGGCGAGGCCTATCAAAAACTGGGCACGGAAAAAAGCGGCGGCACCAAGCTCTGGTCAGTTTCCGGTCACGTGAATCGTCCCGGTGTCTACGAGCTTCCCATGGGCTACGACGATATGGAAAAGTTCATCATGGAAGACTGCGGCGGGATGCTCAACACAAGCAAACTCAAGGCGGTGATTCCAGGCGGCTCGTCGGTCTACATCATGCGTGCCGATCAAATCATCGGCAAAGATGTGCGCATGGACTATGAAGGACTGGTGGCGGGCGGCTCGAGCGTCGGCTCGGGCGGTTTCATCGTCATGGACGAGAGCGTTGACATTTTTGCATCAACTAAGAACCTGACTGAGTTCTACAAACACGAGTCGTGCGGGTGGTGCACACCCTGCCGCGAAGGGACCGACTGGCTGGTTAAAGTGTTCAGGCGTGTCGCCGATGGCGGCGGGCGACCGGAAGACGCGCAACTAATGCTGGACCTCTGCGACAATATCGAAGGCAAATCGTTTTGCCCGCTGGGCGATGCGGCGGCGTGGCCGATTCAGTCAGCGATCAAGAGATTTCCGGAAGATTTCAAGAAGCATCTGGTGGGAACGAATGGAAAGACGGAGACAACTACTGTTTAGAGGCGGGCATTGCCCGCCGATTAGTATTGGGAAGCTAACAGCATGATTGCGGCGAGGCTTGAAACAGCGGGCAACGCCCGCCTCTAAACGTGAGACGTTTTAATGTCAACCGAAGTTATCAAAGTCACCATCAACGGCCAGCAGTTTGAAGTGCCCAAAGGCGCGCGACTCATCGATGTCTGTCGCGACAAAGCTTTCGACATCCCTTCGTTCTGTTATTACGCCGACCTCGCGCTGCAAGCTTCCTGTCGCATGTGCCTGGTGCGCATCGAGAAAATGCCGAAGCTGCAAACGTCCTGCACGATCATCTGCACCGACGGCATGGCGGTGACCACTCAAGGCGAGGAGATTGAAAAGGCGCAACGCTCGATGCTGGAGTTTCTGCTTGCCAATCATCCACTCGATTGCCCCGTCTGCGATCGCGGTGGCGAGTGCGAATTGCAGGAGCTGACGTTTGACTGGGGCGGACTTGAAGAGCGTTTTACCGAGAAGAAAAACTACCATCCCGAGAAATATCTTTCGCCGATGGTCGCAAACGATCCGCAGCGCTGCATTCTCTGCAAGCGCTGCACGCGTGTCTGCGACGAATGGATGGGCGAAGACGCAATTGAAGCCGGAGGACGCGGCGCCAATACCGTGATTGGAACTTACGGTGGCTGGCTCGACTGTTCACAGTGTGGCAACTGCATCGAAGTTTGCCCCACCGGAACTCTGCTGGATGGAACCTATCGCCACCAGGCGCGCCCCTGGGAGTTGACGCAAACTATTTCTACCTGCACCTATTGTTCTGACGGCTGCCAGATGTCGTTAGGGTCGCGCGGCGGCGAGTTAATGCGTGTTGTCGCTCGGGATCGTTACGTCAACGGCCTCAATGGCGAGTTTCTCTGCATCAAAGGCCGCTTCGGCCATCCTTTCGTCAACCACGAGGCGCGCATACGCACGCCGCTCATTCGTTATAAGAAGGGGGGCAAACTCATTCCGGCGACCTGGGATGAAGCTATCCGTCACGTCGCGCAAAAGCTCGATGCGGTTGTCGATGAACACGGACCTGACGCGCTCGGCGTGGTTGGCAGTCCGCGTATTACGAACGAAGCAAACTATCTGCTCTACAAGTTTGCGACCGAATTGGTTGGGACCAACAACTACACCGCTACCGACGTTCACAGTCTGAAGCCGTTCTTCGACAATCTCGGCGCTTCTCCGGCGACGCATCGCGATATCCGTTACGCCAAAACAATTCTACTAATCGGCGGCGAACCTGAAGAGCTGCAACCCCTAACCGGCAAACAGATTCGTCAGGCCGTTCGCAACGGCGGCGCGACGCTGATCGTCATCAACGACACTCCTATTAGATTGATCGAGCAGGCGGCACAATTCATACACGTTCGCCCGGGAACCGAAGACGCGGCCGTGCTGGCGCTCGTCAACAATTCGAACGATACGTTGGCGGCGCAGAAGCTTGGCATCGAAGCGAATGAGCTTCAGACCTTACGAGAGACGATCGCGGCGACCGAGGGCGATCTCGTAATTATGTTCGCCGCGGACTTGAGTGCTGCGGCGCAAACTGTCTTAGCCCAACTGCCATATGCGCTTCGCGCCGAGGCGCGTCGCGTGTTGCTGCATCCGCTGCCGCTTTACAACAACAGCGTCGGCGTGCACGACATGGGCTTGATGAATGGCGCGATGAACGCGAAGCAAATGCTCGATGCCGCGGGTGAGACCATCCGCGCGCTGTACCTGGCCGGGAGCTTTCTTCCCGAGGTGCATGGCCGCGCCGACGCGCTCGGTAAACTGGACTTCCTGGTCGTTCAGGAACTTTTTGAAACGGAAACGACAGGATTCGCCGATGTTGTTCTCCCGGCAGCGTCGTTTGCCGAGACCGACGGAACGTTTACAAACAATGACGGCTTCGTGCAGCGGGTGCGCCAATCGATTCCGCCCGTTAATCAATCGAAGGCTGATTGGATGATCACGGCGCAACTGGCCGCGGAGCTGGGAATGGATTTTGGCTTTGAAATGTCGGCGAGCGCGGTCTTCCGCGAAATAGCTGAGCGCGTACCGGCGTATGCCGGGCTCCGCTATCCGCTGCTGAAGGATGAATCGAACCCGGTGCAAGCGAAGTACAGGATTGCGGACCAGCGCGACCTCTCGCCGGAGTTGAATACGCTTCGCGAGCACGTGCAAGCGCTGCCTGATAGCGGCGAGAAACGGACCGTGACGCCGCAGGTCGGTCACGAGCTTTTCAAGATTGGCACCTTAACCGACAAAGTGCCTCAGTTTCATCTGCTGGCCGCAGGAAATCCGCGCCCCGAAACCGTCAGAGTTTCACCGCTGTATCAGATTGCTGGTAAATCGTGAATCGTAAATCGTGAATAGAGGGCTTGGAAAAACGGTAAATGATGAATGGTAAATAGAGCCACATGTTAGGGCGGCGCTTATCTATTTACTATTCACGATTTACCATTTACCAAAAATGGACTGGAACAACCAATACATTCATTCAGTGGTTGTGATCGTGGCAATCACGATTGCCTTTCTGGCGATTATGCTGCTCGTGGCTGCCACGGTGCTTGCAGAACGGCGCGTGCTGGCGTTTATTCAGGGACGCCTGGGGCCAAACCGCGTAGGTTATGGCGGCGTTTTGCAGCCTTTTGCCGACTTCATCAAGACAATGATGAAGGAGGATCTGGTTCCGGATCAGTCAACCAAATTCGTTTTCCTACTGGCGCCGATGATCGCTATCGTCACTGCGATAATGGCAATCCTCGTTTACCCGTTTGGACCGACGATCACTTTTCCATTTCTCCATTGGACCTTCCCTCTGGTTATCGCGCGTTTTGATGTGGCCTTGCTTTACGTGCTGGGCGTGACTTCCGTTGGCGTCTACGGAATTGCACTCGCCGGCTGGTCTTCCAACAACAAGTACAGCCTGATGGGTGGACTGCGTTCGTCCGCGCAGATGATCTCGTATGAACTCGCGCTGGGGTTGTCACTCGTCGGCGTGGTTCTGATTTCCGGGACGCTCGACATCTACAATATCGTCGAACAACAGTCGGGCTGGTATGGCATGCAGTGGAATATTCTCTATCAGCCCCTGGGCTTCATTCTTTACCTGATAGCCGCTATCGCCGAGACGAATCGCGTACCCTTCGACCTGCCGGAAGCGGAAACAGAATTGGTCGCCGGTTTTCACACTGAATACAGCTCGATCAAGTTTCTGCTGTTTTTCAACGCCGAATACATCAACATGATCACGGTCTCGATGCTGGCGACGACCTTGTTCCTCGGCGGCTGGAACGGGCCTGGCGTCGCGCAGTTGCCGCTGTTAGGCGTCTTCTACTTTTTCGCGAAGATTCTATTCTTTCTCTTTTTGTACATCTGGCTGCGCGGCACCCTGCCGCGCTTTCGTTTTGATCAATTGATGGACTTCGGGTGGAAGTTTCTAATGCCGGTGGCGATTCTGAACATTATTCTGACGGCCACTTTTGTGTTCTTGAAAGGCGGCCAATAGTTGATTACCGTTTAGCCCCGATTGTTTAGAGGCGGGCGTTGCCCGCCGTTTCAACGTTGCACCGGCGGGCAACGCCCGCCTCTAAACGATTCGGTTTAAGGTTAGATGACTACTTTCCTATTCATCATCTTTGCCGGCATGGCCATCGGTTGTGCCATTTCGATGGTCTCGCAAAGCAATCCACTTTACAGCGCGATTTCGCTTATCGGCGTGTTCATCGCGCTCGCCTCGCTCTACGTGACGCTGGCGGCTCCATTTATTGCCGCCGTACAGGTCATTGTTTATGCCGGCGCGATCATGGTCCTGGTTATTTTTGTCATCATGCTGCTCAATGTCGAGCACTCAAAGCCGCGGCGCAAGCGACTCAAGTTTCTCGTACCCGTGGCCATTGGCATGGCCGCAATACTGATCGCCGAAACAGCTTTTATACTTTATTCAGTGCAAACTTCAGACAGCAAACCTCCCGGCAACATCTCGGACGTCGGGCTAACGCACTCGATTGGGATCGGGCTTTTTACGACATACCTGCTGCCGTTTGAGATCACTTCGATTTTGTTGTTGATGGCCATTGTCGGTGCGATGTCGCTGGCGCGGCGGCACGTCGTGCTGTCTGCTACGGCACGCGTCATCCCGGGCGCGCAGGTGCTGGCGATGGATATTGTCGATCGGCGCGCGGTGGGCGACAGGCGCGCAGTCGAGACAGAAACGACCGCGGAGGCGGCCCATCTGCTGGGCGTGGATTTTCAAACAGACGCAATGAAGCGGGAAGACGAGTAGTCATGGCTCCGCAACTTTCCTGGTATCTCGCTCTCTCCGCCATTCTTTTTACGATTGGCGCGGTCGGCGTGATTATCAAGCGCAACGTGATCGCGATGTTCATGTGCATCGAGCTGATGCTCAACGCTGTGAATCTCTCGTTTGTCGCCTTCTCGAGTTTCTTCCAGGATGTTACGGGGCAGCTTTTTGTTTTCATCGTGATGACCGTCGCCGCCGCTGAAGCTGCTGTCGGACTGGGAATTATCATCACCATCTTCCGTAATCGCGAATCGCTCGATGTGGATGACGCAAGTATTTTGAAACTGTAGTTCGTAGGGGCAGGGCTTGTCCCTGCCCGAATTCGAGCCGAACGATCAGTTGCGGGCAGGGACAAGCCCTGCCCCTACAATTCCTTGATGGAAACTAATCTCTTAAGTCTGATCATTTTTGCTCCGCTTGCCGGTGCGGCCATCAACTGGTTTGTCGGCCGGCGTCTGCGAAGCGAGAAGTTCATCGGCCTCATTGCCTGTGGTGCGGTCGGTATCTCCACGATTATCGCTTTCTATCTCGCATTCAAACCCGGCGGCGCGCTCCACTTGAACGAGCCGGGTAACACTACTCCCATTTTCGATCACCTCTGGACGTGGATTCAGGTCGGCAAATTTCGCGCAGACTTTGGTCTGGCGATGGACCGGCTAAGCGGAACATACGCCCTCTTTGTTACTTTCGTCGGGTTTCTCATACACGTGTTCGCAGTCGGCTACATGCATGAAGACCGTGGGTTCTATCGCTTCTTTGCGTTTCTGAATCTCTTCATGTTTTCGATGCTGACGCTCGTGCTGGCCGATAATTTCCTGCTGATGTTTGTTGGCTGGGAGGGCGTGGGGCTCTGCTCGTACCTGCTGATTGGCTTCTACATCGACCGCGAGGAAGCGGGCGACGCCGCGAAGAAAGCATTCATTACCAACCGGGTGGGTGATTGGGGTTTCGTGCTGGGCATCATGCTCACGTTTCTCCTGACCGGGTCGATTAGTTTCTTTGGTAAGGTGAACGCGCTGGAAACAATCGCCGCGAGGGCGTCTGCCGACCCCTTCACCTGGCAAGCGATATTTGCCGGCGGGGTTACGTCGATCGCAGTTCTTCTATTCATCGGCGCCGCCGGCAAGAGTGCGCAGATTCCACTCTACGTGTGGCTGCCTGACGCCATGGCGGGACCCACACCCGTGTCTGCTCTGATCCATGCAGCGACAATGGTCACCGCGGGCGTTTACATGATCGTGCGTTGTTCGGCCATCTATACGCATGCACCAGCCGCTATGTTCATCGTGGCGATCATCGGTGCGACAACTGCCGTTTTCGCCGCCACCATCGGACTCGCGCAGAACGACATCAAGAAGGTCCTGGCTTACTCCACGATCTCGCAGCTTGGCTACATGTTTCTGGCCTGCGGCCTCGGCGCCTTCACGGCGGCAATCTTTCACGTCATCACCCACGCTTTCTTCAAGGCGCTGCTATTCCTCGGCTCGGGTTCAGTAATCCTCGGCATGCATCACGAGCAGGACATGCGGCGCATGGGTGGCCTCAGGAAGTACATGCCCATCACGTTTGCGACGATGCTTACGGGCTGGCTGGCCATCTCGGGCATTCCGATCTTCGCCGGGTTCTTTTCAAAGGACGAGATACTTTGGAAAACCTGGAGCGCCGGTGCTTTTAGTTTGCCGAGTCCTGTCTGGAGTAAAGCGCTCTGGTTTGTCGGCGCGGTGACGGCACTGCTAACCGCCGTTTACATGACGCGCATGATGGTCATGACGTTCTGGGGCGCGGAACGCTTTCGCGAACGGCATGTTGACCACGCTGCAGTTGATCAGACTGTCAAAGCCGTTGATGCAACACACGACGACGCGCACCATTCCGATCACCGCGCACCCGAACCGCGCGAGTCTCCATGGTTGATGACGGCGCCGTTGATTGTGCTGGCAATCCTCTCAACCGTTGGCGGACTTATTGGTGTGCCTTACGCCCTTAGTTCCCTGCTGGGCGGTCATCCTGAGAACTACATCGAGCGAACCCTCGAGCCAGCCATTGCAAGAACGGCAGAGGGCACCACTCCGGGCCATGACGCTGAACTCATCTGGCTCTCGCCGCCTCCGCAACCTGTTGATGGGCCTCCGGCATTTGCTCCGTTGGGCCAGCCAGGCGAGGCTGAAGCCTTCCATTCCCCTGAGGAGATTCGCGCGGAGCGGTTGCTCGCCTTGCTCTCAGTTCTGATCGCAGCGTCCGGTATTGGAATTGGCTGGTTGCTCTTTAAAAGGCGTCCGCTGCTTCAGATGCCTCGCTTACTTGAAAACAAATACTACGTTGATGAGATCTATGACGCCGCAATCATCAATCCGATTAACGTTGGCTCGCGCGAAGGACTCTGGAAACTATTCGATGTCGGCGTGATCGACGGCTTCCTGCATGCGCTTGGCGACGTCGTGAAGGAGGCCGGCAGGCTCGTTCGGCATCTGCAAGCCGGTTTCGTGCGCGGCTATGCGGCGATCATCCTGCTGGGCGCGTTGGCAGTAATTGGCTTCTTTGCTTATTACGGCGTTATGCATTGAGGCTCGTACCCTGATTTATGCAGCAGCACTTACTAACCGCGATCATTCTCTTGCCCTTTGCCGGCGCGCTGGCGGCGGTGGCTTATAGCCTCCTGCCGAGCAAACGCGAGACGAATTACAAATGGATTGCGCTCGGTTTCAGCGTGCTTGATTTTGCGCTTTCGCTGTTGCTGGTTCGCGGCATTGGTGGTGACACAAAAGACTTCCGCTTCGTGGAAGACGTGCTTTGGATTGGCTCAATCGGCGCTCACTACCATATCGGCGTTGACGGTATCAGTCTCTGGCTGGTGCTGCTGACAACCCTCCTGATGCCGATAGCAATCCTCTCGAGCTGGACGGCAATTCAGAAGCGGCAACTTGCCTACTACATGTTTCTGTTGTTGCTGTCGAGCGCGATGGTCGGCGTCTTTGTATCGCTGGATCTGCTTCTCTTTTACCTGTTCTTTGAGGCCTCGCTGGTGCCCATGTTCTTTTTGATCGGCATCTGGGGCGGCGAACGCAAAATCTATGCGGCGGTGAAATTCTTTATTTACACTTCGGTCGGCAGCTTGCTCATGCTGGTCGGCATCATTGCGCTTTATTACCTTTACGGAACGTTTGACTATACGACGATTCTCGCGGCCATGAACGGTGGCAAGCTGTTGGGAGAGCGCACGGAGTTCTGGTTGTTTCTCGCGTTTGCATTTGCGTTCTGCATAAAGGTGCCGTTATTCCCGCTGCACACCTGGCTGCCGGACGCACATACCGAAGCGCCGACCGCCGGATCGGTAATCCTCGCCGGCGTTCTTTTGAAGATGGGAACTTACGGCCTGCTGCGTTTCAACCTCGGACTCTTTCCATTCATGTCGCGGAAGTTTGCGCCGGTGATGATCACCCTCGCAATTATCGGCATCATCTACGGCGCGCTGGTGGCAATGGTACAGCCCGATGTGAAACGACTCGTCGCGTATTCGTCCGTCAGCCACATGGGCTTTGTTGTCCTCGGACTTTTCTCTTTTACGGAATTCGGCATGCAGGGCGCGCTCTACCAGATGCTCAATCACGGCGTGTCCACTGGAGCGCTATTCCTCTTTGTGGGCTTCATTTATGAACGGAGACACACGCGGCAAATAACGGATTTTGGCGGGCTGGCCACGCCGATGCCCTGGTTTTCCACGCTGTTCGTCATCGCGTCGCTCTCGTCAATCGGCCTGCCCTTGCTAAACGGCTTTGTCGGCGAGTTTCTGATAATGCTTGGCAGTTGGACCTCAAACGCAATCCAGCACGCGTGGATTGCCACGATGCTGGCAGGGACGGGCGTGATTTGGGCGGCGGTTTACATGCTCTGGATGCTGCAACGTGTCGTGTTTGGCAAAGTGACTAACCCGGAGAACGCCAAACTCCAGGACCTTAACGCTCGCGAGATTGGCCTGCTGGTTCCACTGCTCGTGCTCATGCTTTTCATGGGAGTCTACCCGCGGGTATTTCTGGATCGATCGAGAGCGAGTGTAGAAGAAGTTAGAAGTCGCATTGGCGCACCGGCGGCAGGTGGATCGTTTGAATTGACTGGGCTCGATACAAAGAACAAACGGTCTGTGGCATCTCCTTAACCTGACCGAGGGTTTTGATATTTATTTGCTTGCTGATCGCTTGAAGAAACACGAATGAATTTCTTTGCTCTACAATCCGCGACACCCGACGTCAACCTCTCGTTGATTCTGCCGGAGTTGCTCATTTGCGTGGTGGGTGTCGTGGTCATGTTGGTTGACGCCTTTGTCAGGCCCACACAACGGTGGGTCACGGGCAGCATTTCCCTGGCTGGATTGGCGGCCGCGGCTGTCAGCTCGGGCTGGTTATGGCTCTCGTGGCAAGGGCCACGCGAAGCTTTCAACGGCATGATCCTGCTGGACGAAATGCGACTGGGCTTCACCCTGGTCTTCCTGGTTGTCTCCGCGCTCACGATTCTGGTTTCAATGGTTTGGGTAGAGAATGAGCGGCTGCCCGCCGGCGAGTTTCATTCGCTCCTGATGTTTGCGACCGCGGGCATGATGTTCATGGCTTCGGCGGGCGATCTGGTAATTGTCTTTCTGGGGCTGGAAATTCTATCCATCGCCACCTACGTCATGTGCGGCTTTCGTCGCACCGATATTCGCTCCAACGAATCGTCGATGAAGTATTTCATCCTTGGCTCGTTCTCGTCCGCGTTTCTCCTTTACGGCATAGCACTAACTTACGGCGCCACCTCGACGGCAACCGGATTACCAGGCACAACAAACATAGGCGAGATTGGCAGACGACTAACCGACGCGCAATACCCGCTGCTACTCTTCGCGGGTGCGGCGATGATGCTGGTTGGGTTCGGCTTCAAGATCGCCACCGCGCCCTTTCACGTTTGGACGCCTGACGTCTACGAAGGCGCTCCGACTCCCGTCACTGCCTTCATGGCTGCCGGACCAAAGGCCGCCGGCTTTGCTTCGTTCCTGCGAGTCTTTCTCTTTGCGTTTCCGTTTGTGGTAGCGACGGCCAGCACTAGTGTCGCCGGCCGAATCCATGCCGCCTGGCTAGCGGCGCTCGTAGTTATCGCGATTCTCACGATGACGATCGGCAACGTGGTTGCGATTGCGCAGAACAACGTCAAACGAATGCTCGCGTATTCGTCGATCGCACATGCCGGCTACGCGCTCGTCGGGTTTATCGCTGCCGGCGCCGCTTCGGATATTGAACAGCGCAATGCCGCTATCGCCGCCGTGATTTTTTATCTTTTGACTTACGCCGTAATGAACCTCGGCGCTTTCGCCGTGGTGCAACTAATCGCGCGCTCAGGCGATCGCCGGACGGAAATGGAAGATTACAACGGCATCGGCTTTCAGTCTCCCTGGCTCGCATTCTGCCTGTCGTTGTTTTTGCTCAGCTTGCTGGGAATGCCACTGACCGCAGGCTTTATTGGTAAGGTTATGGTTTTTCGCGCGGCGCTGGAGCAGCATTACTACCTGCTCGTCGTGATTGGCGTACTAAACACCGCGATCTCGGCTTACTACTACCTGCGGCTCATCATCGTAATGTTTTTCCGCGAGCGGACGACGGTCTGGAACGCCCCGCGAATACCTGCCAGCATCGGCCTGGCGTTGGTCATCGCTGTTCTCGGTGTTCTTTATCTTGGCCTCTTTCCCGGCCGCATCACCAACGCGCTACAAACAAAGCCTGTCGTGTCGGTATCGATGAGATAGTGGCCAATGTAATCAGAACCGGGAGCCGTAGCGACCGGGTTCCTTTGCGAAGGCCAGACTGATTAGCAGATACCCGGTCGCTACGGCTCCCGGTTCTGATGTGGGGAACATGACTGCTGAAGAATACGCTACGCAAGTCAAGACCGAGCTCGGCGATGCCTGGCTGCCCCACATCTATCGTGAGCGCATACGCAGTAAGCGCACGCGGTCTTATCATTTCGCAGGCTTAACAAGCAAAACGCGCGTGGAGATTCAGCACACTTTGCTGGGTGTCGAATTGAAGGCTGGGTGGCGGCGACTGCTTTGCCCTGACCTGGCGACAGCGCGTTACCTTTCGGTTTTCGCCCGTGCTGGTTGCGCGGACGTAGCAGTCCCTTACGACATTACCAAAATCTCTCAACTGGCCGACGAACTGGAATCTTCATGGCATCGAATGTTTCTCCTTGCAGATCACTATGCCGTCGGCAGATCGGAAGCGTTTAAGACTCGCATCCGTCGCGCGTTGGTGGCGGAGATAAGAACTGAGATTGTCGCCGCGGGCGCGGGAAGGTCTATGCCGGAGTTCAAACAAAGTACGAAGCAACGACGCTAAATTTGCTAAGTTCAGAGTCCAGGTTTTAGTTTGTCCGGCTCGGTCAGCGGTAACTTAAAGGTTGTACTCTAAACGCGCGCAAGCTGACAGCTTGCGTTACAGCAGAGTTAGAAGTTTAATAGTCCACGATATGATCGAAGAGCCGAGGGAATTTCTAACCGAAGAACCACCATCTGCCGAAACCGGCGCCGCGCTTCCGTTTCCCTTCAATCAACAAACCTTTTGCCGTTACGAGCCAATCGAAAAGCAGATTGACAAAGTGCGCGTGCTCGTCGTTGATTGTTTACTGCGCGATGAGGACGACATCTCGGACGTCGCGCGAACCGACTGGGGCGATGCCGCGTCGATTGAGATCAAACGCGAACGGCGCATTGCCGGGATGGCAATTGAAAATATCCGCAGCAATATCGAGCGGCTCGTGAAAGACCCTACCACGCAGGTGACGCCCCTGGCATCCATCGCGGTCGCCGCGCGCCAGTTTAAGCCGAACGCAATCGTCCTGAGCGGCACGCTGCGTGATTTCGATTATTACAATCCGGCCGTCATCGACACGTTTGCTGAGTTTGTTCGCAACAACACCATCCCCGTTCTGGCAATCTGTGGTGGACATCAGCTCGTCGGCCTGAGCTTTGGCGCCCGCGTGATAACGCTTGACCGTCTCGAGCAGCACGAGCAGCGCGAAAATCGGCCGCTCGAATATCAGTACCGCTTTGTCCGCATCACTGACCCGGCCGACCCGATCTTTCGCAGCATCAATAGTCCGGCTGAGGGCCTCTGGCAAAACCACCCGCAGCCTCACGTGCTGCGGGTTTGGCAAAATCATGGTTTGCAACTCGATCGGGTGCCGGAAGGTTTTGGTCTCCTCGCCACCTCTTATCTTTGCCGGAACCAGATGATGGTCAAACGCAGCGACGGTCAGCTTATCTACACCGTTCAGTTTCACCTGGAAAAATCTTTCGAGGACTGGAACAAGAGCCGCACGCGCTGGGAACACCAAAACGACTCTCGCGACGGCCGCATCCTC
>JBGQJH010000025.1:0-12227 GCA_041498935.1 Pyrinomonadaceae bacterium
CGTTGACTCCTCAGTCGAGCGCTGCAGATCCGTGTCTTCAATTCGCAGCAGAAACTTTCCGCCGGTTTGCTGAGCATAGAGCCAGTTGAAGAGCGCCGAGCGCGCGGCGCCAATGTGCAGGTAACCGGTTGGTGATGGAGCAAAACGAACGCGAACCATAGTCGTCAATAGTCCGTAGTCAGTGGTTAAAGTGGTAGCCAGTACTTGGCGATCAATTCGAACCAACGATCAGTGGCAATAACAAAATAGTCAGTAGCTGTAGTCGCAATCAGAAGCAAAATTATCTACTGACTACTGACCACTGACTACTGACTACTGAAAACTGGCGGAGATGACAGGATTCGAACCTGTGAAGGGCTTTTGACCCTTAACGGTTTAGCAAACCGCCGCCTTCAGCCACTCGGCCACATCTCCCCCGAGCCCACCAGGGCGAAAAATCATTCTAATCGGCGCTTACGGATTGTCAAGGTAAGGCGCCGCGGCACGAGTACGGAAGACGGAGCTACTTTGTGCGCCTAATCGCCATGAGCGTCACATCGTCTCCAGGTAATTTCCCCTGAGCGAAGGTGTGCAGTTCATGTTTGCAAAGCGAGATGATCGAGTCGGGCGAAAGGTTCTGGTTTTCGCTCAGGAGCCGCGATAAGCGATCAGCCCCATATTCATTGCCCGTGCCGTCCAGGCTTTCCGAGAATCCGTCGGTATAAAGAAACAGCGTGTCGCCTTTCGCGAGATCGAAACTGTTGACACTAAATGTCTCGCTGCAAAAGACACCGATCGGCAGACCGGTCGATTCAATCTTCGTAATGCTTCCGTCATGAACCAACAGTGGAGGCAGATGTCCCGCGTTACAAATCTCGACCCGCCCGTTTGGCATTCCGCGACCGCACACGAGCGTGGCGTATTGAGTCGGCAGCGTGCTCTCGCAAAAAACGCGGCTGGCGCGCTCGACTGTCTGATCGAGTGGGAGATCAATCGATGCCAACGTGTGAAACATGGCGTGCAAATGCGCCATCAACATCGACGCAGCGACCCCTTTGCCAGAGACGTCGCCCAGAACAAAATGTAGCGACTGATCTTCGCCGCCGTGGTAATCGCAATAGTCACCACTTACGGGCCCGGCGGGCTGATAGTGGTAAGCCACTTCCCAGCCGTCGATCTTTTGATTTCGGGGCGGCAACAGACCACTCTGAATCTGCGCCGCGAGTTCCAGGTCCTGCTCGAGCAGGCGTTGCCCTTTAGCTGAGAGGTGGTCGATACAAAAGCGCGTCAACGGATCGGCAATCAGCCGCTCCGTTTCCACCGGGTCGTGACAAACTTCACAGATCCCATAAGCTCCACGATCCATTCGCTCGAGTGCGGCGTCGACTTCGGCTAGCAAGCGCGTTAGCTCAGCCGGTTTATAGAAAGATGACGCGGCGTCATTCAGTTTTTCTCGACGATCAACTAGTTGTTGACGAATTAAGGGTTCGACTGCGGCTGCCATGGTTTTCCTTTCCTTGTTAGCTTTCTTAGGCCACCAGACTGGCGGGAAGCGGCGCTCGTTGAAGTTGAACGGGAAGCTTTGGCGCGCAACAGATCTTCTCCAGACGCGCGCGATCGCTTTTCATTGTTGGTTCGTTTGCCAGCCAGGTGCGGACTTCACGAAAGATGTTGGCGGCATGCGGGTCCGGGGGCTCCACGATGCGATAGTGAATCCATTTACCATCGCGGCGAGCTGAGACGACTCCAGCGCGCCTGAGGTATGCGAGATGTCGTGAAATTTTCGGCTGATTCAGCTTTAGCACCTCCACGAAAAAGCATACACACAGTTCGTTTTCGCCAATCAGATTGATCAGCCGCAAACGCGTGCGATCCGCCAGCGCCTTGAAGAGAAGTGCGATGCTGTATTCTTTGGTTCCCATGCCGTATTTGCTTACTCGATCGGTAGTTTAACTATTACGATTTTGATCGCTCTAGAGTTCCTTTTACGGCGACTAATTTAAGTCTAAAAGGTCGTTGTTTCTATCCGAATCTTGCGCTTCAAACTGGCGCTTTGGTTCTTCGCGGTAGTCGTTGCCAACCAGCTTGCTGCGCCTTTCCAAAAGTAGGTTGTCGCGCCAGACACCTTTCATTTTACCGATGCGCTCGCGCGTTCCCACTTTCCGAAATCCGCACGACTTGTGCAGCGAAACACTGGCCACATTTTCCGGAAAGACGCTCGCTTGCAACGTCCAAATTCCACTCTTCTCTGATTCGTCCACAAGTGTTTGCAGCAGCGCCCGGCCAATTCCCTGACCCTGCCATTCCCGAGCGATGTAAACACTTACCTCGGCTACGCCGGCGTACACTGCCCGCGTCGAGACGGGACTCAGGGCTGCCCAGCCGACAATTGTCGCGCTTGAAAGGGCCACGAGCCGCGGGGCGGGCAAGTGAGCATTGTTCCACGTCTCCCAGGTTGGGGCCTCAGTTTCAAAAGTTGCCTGGCCGGTGGCGATGCCAGCGAGATAAATCGAACGCACAAATTCCCAATCTCCCACAGCCAGGGTTCTGATTTGAAGCGCGGGTTCAGCCAAACGGAACGCCATCCTCACATACGGCTTGACAGATATGAAGCCCCCAGGGTAATGTACTATACATTCGCTTAAACGAATATGAATATAGAGGAGGAAGACATGGAAGGCAAGTCAGAAAACTCAGTCCGAGCACTAAAGGCACACCTGGCTCTCAATGTCCGAAACGTGGAGCAAAGCATTGAGTTTTATCGGAAGATGCTGGGCATTGAGCCCGGCAAAGTTCGCACGGGCTACGCGAAATTCGACGTGCAAAACCCTCCCTTGAATCTGACGCTAAATCAGAACCCATTTAGTGAGCGTGGCGCGCTTTCACACCTGGGAATTCAAGTGGGCTCAACAGATGACGTATTGGCTATGCGTCAGAAATGGACCGATGCCGGACTGGTCACGCGAGACGAAATGCAGACCAACTGCTGCTACGCTGTTCAGGACAAGACGTGGATTCAGGATCCGGACGGGAACGAATGGGAAGCGTTCGTTGTGTTGGAAGATAATCTGCCGGCCAGCGACCTATGCTGCGTTACTGAAGCGCCGCAACCGATTGCGATCGAACGGTAGGCGCGGATCCTTAATAAAGTCTCGGCAGCAACACGACGGAGTGTCATTGGAGTCGCCGGGCAGATTGGCATGATCGATCCGGCAGATCGTTAAGGTCGGAAGTCTTCAAACGAAAAGGCCTGGCATGTCGGGCAGCCAGGCCTTTCGTCAACAGAAGTAAAAACGTTACTAGCGGGGGTTTTGGTTCAGACGCTCCTGGCGTTCCTTTATCCTCTGCTCCATTCTTTCCTTGCGGTCTTTTTTCAGTTCCTCGAGTTTGGCTTTTTGCTCCGCAGTCAAAACTCCGGCCATCTCGGTTCGAACGCCTTTCATCGCGGTACGGATTTCCTGATGCAAAGCTTTTGCCCGGGCTTCATCCTCGGCAGTGAAGGTGCCTGCAATTCGTCTCTCTCGCAATTTGAACAATTCTTCGCGCTGAGTTTTTGTGCTTTCAAGGCGACGTTGCACGATCGCGCGAGCTTGCTGTCGCTGGTCTTCGGAAAGATTTAGTTCGCGCATCAGGTGACCCATGCCACCTCGTCGCCGGCCAGTACCATCATGTCCCCGCATTCCCTCGCGCCGATCCATTCGCCCACGGTGTTGTTCCATCCGCTCGATTCTTTCCTTGCGGAAGGTTTCGCCTTGCGTAGACGGTATTTGCGGCTGCGGCTCCTGGGCGAAAGCAAGGATCCCACAAGCCAAAATTGTTCCCATGATTCCAAACAAACTTTTTCTTAAAGACATTTCTGTCGACTCCTTTTGCGTCTTGCTGCGGTATGGATTGCTGATTGAGATGGGCTCTCCTCGTTTCCGGGCTTTAGACGCCACAGCCGCGGGATAAGTCTGGAAAGAAGGGTGCAATTGACTTTTTACAGTAAGGCAGAGTACTTTACATTGCAAAGAGCTGGCAGGTTGCCGTTAACGGTTAGCCGGCGACGATGCGAAAAGATTTGTTAGTAGTAAAATTCCGAACTGCCACGTTACAATGTCGCGCAAATGGATCTTCTGGAGAATATAAGCTCACCCGCAGACCTGCGGCGACTGCCTTTAGAGCAGTTGCAGCCCGTAGCCGACGAGATTCGGCAGTACATTTTGGAAACGATGTCGCGAATCGGGGGCCACACCGGCGCTTCCCTCGGGGCGATTGAGTTGGCCGTGGCGCTGCATTACGCCTTTGATACGCCGCGAGACCGTCTCGTCTGGGACGTGGGCCATCAGGCTTATGCTCATAAGATTCTGACCGGGCGTCGCGAGCTGTTGCCTACTATCAAACAATACGGCGGCATCAGCGGTTTCTTGCGCCGAGACGAATCGGAGTATGACACTTTTGGCGCCGGACATGCTTCGACTTCGCTTTCAGCCGCACTAGGCATGGCCATCGCTCGTGACAGGAAGGGCGAGGACTATCACGTGGTCGCATTGATCGGCGACGCGTCGCTGGCTGGTGGCATGGCAATGGAGGCGATCAACCAGGCTGGCCACCTCAAGAGCCGCCTGATTGTAGTTCTCAACGACAACGAGATGTCGATTGCCCCGGCGGTTGGTGCTTTAACCGGCTATCTCAATCGCATACGAAGTGCCCACGGCTATCATCGCTTCAAGGATGAGGTTGAAGAAAAACTGCTGGCGATTCCCTCCGTTGGGGAGCGACTGCATCACGCCGCAAAGACAATGAAGGACGCGATTGCCGCGGCGGTGTTGCCCGGCGCGCTCGTCAGCGAACTCGGCTTCAAGTATATCGGCTACGTTGATGGCCATAATCCGCGCGCGCTGGTGGCCGCCTTGCGCGAAGCCCAGCAGATCAAGGATGGACCGGTAATTGTTCACGCGCTGACAACTAAAGGCAAAGGTCATCCGCAAGCGGAGAAAGATTACTATCGTTGGCATGCCACCGGCCCCTTCGATCTTAAGAGCGGCAACGCGATTAAGGCGAAGGCGAGCGCCCCAACCTATACCACCGTCTTCGGAAATACTTTGGCGGAGTTGATGGAGCAGGACGAGAAGATCATCGCTTTGACGGCGGCGATGCCGGATGGCACAGGCGTTTGCACGGCGCTCGAGAAATTTCCGGAGCGGTCTTTCGATGTGGGTATCGCCGAGCAGCATTGCGTTACTTTTGCTGCCGGGATGTCTTGCGAGGGTTTGAAGCCGGTTTGCGCAATTTACTCCACCTTCCTGCAGCGCGGATTTGATCAGTTAATCCACGACGTCTGTATTCAGAATCTCAATGTGAAGTTTTGCCTGGATCGCGGCGGAGTTGCCGGTGGTGATGGCCCCACGCACCACGGACTTCTCGACATCGCGTATCTCCGCGCCGTTCCTAACATCGTTTTAATGGCGCCGAAAGATGAAGGCGAAATGCGCGACATGCTATTGACTATGGTCGAGCACGTCGGTCCGGCGGCAATGCGTTATCCGCGAGGCAACGGCGTTGGGGTCGACATCGATCGGACGCCGCAGCTTCTTGAGATCGGAAAGGGCGAGATACTTCGCGACGGTGGCGAGATAGCGATCGTTGCCTATGGCTCGATGGTTCACCCTGCCTTGCAAGCGGCTGAGAATCTGGCGAAAGAAAAAATTGAAACTACTGTGGTCAACGCCCGGTTCGTAAAACCACTGGATGCCCAACTGCTGCTGGCTTTGGCGCAAACCAAGCGGCTCATCGTCACCGTAGAGGAGGCTTATCTGGCGGGCGGCTTTGGTTCAGCCGTTTTGGAGTTATTGGAAGAGAACGGCCTGCAAGACAGAGTGCGCGTCGTAAGAATGGGAATTCCGGATCGGTTGGTCACGCATGGCGATCCCAAGCTTTTGCTGGCCAAGTATGGCCTCGATGCGGATGGTATCTACACTCGAGTGAAAGAAAGTATTGACGTGTTAGACGAACGTCGCGCGAAGCCTCAAAAGGTGCGGCGATAGTATCGTTGCAAAATTGAAATGGAATTCCGGCCCAGAACTGTTGGACAGACGGCCGCGTTGTTTTAGTGCACGATATAGTCAACTAGCTCTCACCCAGCTCTCCCCGAAAGTTATCGTCAGTTAGTTTCTGCAGGGAGTAATGGTAAGCAGACGCGAATTCCTGCCGTGGCCTCGCTCTTGCAAACAATCCCGCGATGATTGCAACAACGGGCTCCCGCTTGAAATTAAAACCTATGGATTCGAATACTACTGACCAGGAATACAGCAGCGCTGACTTGCATCTCTCCGAACCTCATTTTGACGAGGAAGCGACTCTGCTTTCGGCGCGGCCGGTTGTTCCCCTTAATGAAGTTATGGCGGAAGGTCGTTCCGGAAAGCGTTTGGTCTTTGGGTTGACGATAGTGTTTGCACTGGTGGTTGGGGCGCTTGGCGCGACACTCATTTTCAAGCAGCGCGGCCAGCAACAGGGAACTGCGATTGCGGAGACGGCCATTCCAGTTTCCAATCCGGCAGCGCCGGAAGCCACGTCCGTAACCGGGGATGGTGGAGCTCAACCTGATTTGCATGGGTCTGTGTCTGCAATGGCGGAGAACAGCGGCGATGTGAGTACACAAGAGGTGAGCAACGTCGGCGTTTCCACCCAAGCCAGGAAACAGGGCTCACAGGTCTTGCCAAGTGCCGAATCAAACAAGACAACTGAAACCAGGCAAATTGAGGTCATGCGTCGCGCTGAACGAATGGAGGCGACCCGCTTGAGACGCAAGGCCGAACGTGAGGCCAGAAGGAATGCACGCGACCGCAAAAGCCAACCTTCAGACGATTTGTTAAGGATAAGAGAGATATTTGAAGGGGCGCCGAGGCCGTAACGCTGCAAGCCTCAAGGAGGACGGTGAAGAGTACGGGCCTCCCAGCCGGATATTTTGAGAGTATTCTGAATTCCCGGCACACCTCGCGCTTTTTGCGTTGGCATTAGTTGAAGATTGTTGACTGTTTCTTAAACGAGTGGCATTATCTGGCGAAAGCGAGAGTTGACCGACCAGCGGGTTACTTGTCCCGATAACAATCTCACCCGACCGAAACCCGACGTTTTATTGACTATTGATTTTTTCGCGGATGCGGCGCGAAGGAAGTAGGGCATTTCTATGAAACAAGTGTTTCGCGAGCGGGAGTGTATTCATAGAGAAGAAGGTGCAGCCGGCGAGTTCTACAATGGGGTTTTCTACGTGCAAGCGCTACAACGGCTGCCGGTCGACCGGGCGATGCAGGTAGCCGGTAAAGTTAGCTCTTTCTTCTGGGCGGACGCGCAACACATTCTGGTATGGCTGTGTCCTGTTTGTGCGGCGGAGCTTCATCTCGGTGATACGCCACGTGCCATCACGCAGCCCGCACGTCGGCAGGCCTGAACACAAGCAGCGATTTCCCTGAACAACTAGCGGAGGCTCAGAGTCACATTCTGCGGTAAAGTAGAAGCAGATGAAGCACGAGCGACTTGAGCTACCCAAGAGGCCTTTGAGAATCGACAAGCTGCTTGTCTCTCGCGGCCTGGCGGCATCGCGCACAAAAGCGCAGGCACTGGTTATGGCCGGCGTCGTACTCGTTGACGAGCAACGCGTTAATAAGCCTTCAGAGACTGTCGCGCCTGGTGCCGAGATTCGTATCAAAGGCGGAGACGATCCAACCTCACGCTACGTGGGCCGGGGTGGCCTAAAGCTTGAAGCAGCGCTGCGTGAGTTTAAGATTAATGTCGGGGGATTTGTTTGCCTGGACGTCGGCGCTTCAACCGGTGGCTTCACGGATTGCCTGTTGCAACACGGAGCTAATAACGTAATCGCGGTAGACGTTGGTCACAATCAAATAGACTGGCGATTGCGCACCGACTCGAGAGTGGAAGTTAGAGAGGGCATCAATGCTCGCTACCTCAAACCAGACGACTTTCATGTAACGTTTGACCTCGCCGTGATGGACGTCTCGTTCATTTCCGCCACCAGGATCATGCCGGCAATTGTCCCCCTGCTAAAACACGATGGCTGCCTGATAACGCTCATCAAGCCCCAGTTTGAAGTAGGTCGTGGAGAAGTGGGAAAGGGAGGCGTCGTGCGCGACAGTCAGAAACACGCGCGTGTGATCGAGGAGGTTAACATTGCGGCGAAGAATCTTGGGTTACAAGTGCGAAGCGTAATTGAATCTCCCATTCACGGAGCGGATGGCAATCTTGAATTTCTTGCGCTTTACAAGAGGACCGGACAGTAGATGAGCCCTTGTCTCCCTGACGCCTCTGCCCCGGATGCCGGAGGCCGTTGCTCCTCAGTCACGCTTGCAGTTACCATTGCCAGCGTTTTCTTCAATCACCCAAGACGTAACTGTCGGTCTACTGCAAAAACGCGATGACGACTTCGTCCATAAAGCGTGTCGGCATAGTTCTCAAGCCGCATCAGCCTGACGCACTGAAAACGATGTGCGAGCTGGCGGCCCGGCTTGCTCAGCGCGGGATCACGCTGCTGGGCGGGCCAGAAATTGAACGTGAACGGATTGAGCAACAAACCGGTTGCGCGGTCGAGGAAGTAGCTCCTGAGAAGCTGGCCGCAAGTGTTGATTTGATCCTGGTGCTCGGCGGCGACGGCACAATGATCGCCGCCGCCCGATTGATGGGTGAAACGGAAGTGCCGGTCCTGGGTGTCAACTATGGCGGGTTGGGCTACCTCGCCGAGTTCCGCATTGAAGAATTGTACACTGCGCTCGAATCGATTCTTGCCGGCAATTATCGTCTGGACAAGCGCGTGATGCTTGACGTCGAGCTTCCGCGCCGTGGCAAACAGGTGACGCGTAATCGCGTGCTCAACGACGTCGTGATTAATAAGTCGGCCCTGGCGCGCATCATCGAAATAGAAGCTTATCTCAACCAGCAGTTTGTAAATTCATTTCGCGCTGACGGTCTCATCGTTTCCACGCCAACCGGATCTACTGCTTACAATTTGTCGGCGGGCGGTCCAGTTATCTTTCCCTCGATGAACGCCGTGGTCATCACTCCGATTTGCCCTTTCACACTTTCGAATCGGCCGATCGTCGTTCCCGATGACGCCGTTATTGAATTGCGTTTGAAAACTGAGCAGGAGGACGTGGCGTTAACGCTGGACGGTCAGGTTGGCTTTCCTTTGAAGGTTGAGGACCGGGTCGTAATTCGCAAGAGCAAAACTACTTTCAATCTGGTGCAGCCGGCTAATAGAAATTATTTCGACGTCTTGCGCGACAAACTGCGTTGGGGAAGATGAATCAGTTTCGGGTTCCGAGTTTCGAGTTTCGAGTTAAGAAGGAGATCAGATTCAATGGAATTTGGTAGGTAAGGATCCAGGTATGGTTCTCCCTCTTTACGACGACAATAGCGATCGCACAATTGCGCCGATAGTTAACTACGCTCTGATTGCGGTCAATATCCTCGTCTTCGTCTTCCTCCAGCAACTTGGCACCAACGATAGATTTACTTATGCGTTCTCGACTGTGCCGCAGGAGATCATTAGCGGGCGTGATGTGAAAACTCCGGATCGAGTGGTGGAGTATCCCGACACCGGTCAGCGGCTTTTGATTCCCGGTCTTCAGCCGACTCCCTTTTCGGTTTATCTCACCTTGCTCTTTTCAATGTTCATGCACGGCGGCATCGCGCACATTGCCGGCAACATGCTTTTTCTCTGGATCTTTGGGGATAACGTGGAAGACCGGATGGGTCATCTGCGGTATCTGATCTTCTATCTTGTTTGCGGCGTGCTGGCATCATTGGCTCAGGTGCTGGCGACGTTCATGTTTGCCACGGACCCAGGCAGTTTGTTGATACCCAGCCTGGGAGCTTCGGGAGCGATCTCAGGCGTTCTCGGCGGCTACATTCTGCTCTATCCCCACCGGCGCGTGACGGTAATTCTCTTGCGGTTTCTGACAGACGTTCCGGCCTACGTGGCGATCGGAATCTGGTTTGCGTTTCAGTTAGTCAGCGGCCTGGGGGTTTTGGGAGGCGGATCGCAACTGGGTGGCGTTGCCTACGCAGCCCACATCGGCGGTTTCGCCGCGGGTCTCGTGCTGGTTAAAGTGTTCACTATTGGCCGCGGCAGCGCTTACGCATGATCCGGATTGATTGAGATCGGCGGCACCTGCGAAACCGAACCCGCAAAGATCGCAAAGACTGCGCAAAGAGCGCCGCAAAAGAAAACTCTTTGCGAATCTTTGCGGGACCTTTGCGTACTTTGCGGTTTGGTCTTCGTGCAACGCTCATTAATCCGGGCAGTATCGCCTGGATTTCACTTTGCCGCCGAATTGCGGCAGGTCGCCGGCTCAGTTAAGATCGTTTTTCGATTTTCAAGGAGCAAACGATGGCCATTGGAGAAGACGAACTCGCGCCAGTTAATCAACAAGGTCTCGCTGTGCGCTCGACGCCACGAGCGGAGATGGACTTGTTTCCGCTCGACACTTTCGCCTACGAGTTTCCCGGCCGGGAGATAAAAATCGATTTCGAGATCACCGAGTTCACCGCCATCTGCCCCTTCTCTGACTTTCCCGATTTCGCCACGATCCGTCTTGAGTATGTTCCCGACGAACGTTGCGTAGAACTGAAGAGCTTGAAGCTCTACATCAATTCATTTAGAAATGTGAAGATCTTTCACGAGCATGTCATCAATGTGATTCTTGAAGACTTCGTGCGCGCCTGCCATCCATTGGGCGTGGAGATTGAAGGCGACTTTCACGTTCGTGGAAACATTAAGACTGTCGTGCGAGCGAGTTATAAGAAAGAGTGAGCAGTGAGTAAGTCCAAAGTCCAAAGTCCAATGTCCAAAGTCCAAAGTCCAAAGTCACAAACCGAGGGTTCCGAAGCTGTTGAGGCGGATGGACGTGCTAGAGAAGGCATTCAAGGCTAGGAAGCGGGCGTTGGACATTGGAAATTGGACAGCCTACCGATTGAAATGAGTTTCACCACCACCTTAATAATCGCGGGCGCAGTTTTGCTGGTCATCTTTTTCCTGATTGCGAAACTGGCCATTCGTTGGATGATCCGGGTGGCGATCGTCGGCGTAATTCTGGTTGCGTTGCTCGGAGCCGGTGGCTTTTGGTGGTGGACCAGCCGGCTTACCGCCAAGCCTAAGCCAACTCGGCAACCATCCGCGCCCAGCAGACGTGCTTCAACTCACTAGCCGCGAAGATCATGGGGAAAAGCGATACCGATGACGCCGCCGATCCACTCTATGCCGAGTTAGTTCCTCCGCTGCAGGGAGGATTCGCCGGATTATGGAACCGCTATCGGCGCCTGCCGCGGAATGTCTTCGCCATCAGCCTCGTCAGCCTGCTAAACGACGTCTCCAGCGAGATTGTCTATCCGCTTCTACCTTTCTTTCTTAGTAACACCCTGGGCGTTTCCCCGAGAGTGCTCGGAAGTATCGAAGGCACGGCCGAATCCGTCTCCAGTTTACTCAAACTGTTTGCCGGGCACTTCAGCGATCGGTTTGGCAAACGAAAAATCTTTGTTGTTTCCGGATATATGCTGTCCAGTTTCGCCAGGCCGCTGCTGGCCTTTGCTACAAACTGGCATCAGGTAATGGCGATTCGCCTCTCTGATCGCGTAGGAAAAGGAGTACGTACGGCGCCGCGCGACGCGATGATCGCGGACACTGTCGCGATCGCAGAGCGGGGGTTGGCATTTGGATTACACCGGGCGATGGATCACACCGGAGCAGTTGTCGGCCCGTTAATTGGTTATCTGCTGGTGCTGCTGTTGGCCGCCGATCGCAACGCGCTTAGCTCCAGAGACTTCACCAGGATCTTTCTGCTGGCTTCAATTCCGGCACTCGCAGCCGTGCTGGTGGTTTCATTCTTTGTCCGCGAGTCGCAGGAGCCGAAGCGCGCGCCAGATTCCGGCGCAGATACGGGTACAAGTACCAGCGCTCCGCCAGTGCGTCTTTCGTTGCGCGGCTTTGACGGCAATTTCAAGCGCTTCCTGGTAATCATCGCACTCTTCACGCTTTCAAATTCATCGGACTTTTTTCTATTGCTGCGCGCGCGGGACGCCGGAGTTGCTGTCCTACACACTTCTCTGCTGTGGGCCGCGCTCCATGGCAGTAAGGTCTTAAGCTCGATCTTTGGCGGCGACCTCTCGGATCGTTTGGGCCGGAAGCGTCTGATAGTTTCTGGTTGGATTCTTTACGCCGCCGTGTATGCGGGCTTTGCCTTCGTTTCAAATCAAGTCTC
>JBGQJH010000026.1:0-12146 GCA_041498935.1 Pyrinomonadaceae bacterium
ATTTGTTTACTAACTACGAACAACTCCTCTTCAGCAAGGTGATCGCGCTGGCAGAAAAAGCAGGTAAGCACGTCGATCTGCTGGTTGTGCCATCGTCAAATGTCTTCGCGGCTATCGCCCTTACAGCCGCGCAATTGGACTGCCAGGAGATCATTGCCGGTCGCTCATCCGTAATGTCGCCAGAAGAACAGGCGAAGCATTTAGGAGAGGCGTGGGAAGCTCTGCCGCACAAGCCGAAACATCAGGTGTGTTTTCGCATCGTCGAAGCGGACGGGAAGACCCTCGATTTTTATTTGGGTGCGCACGCGCCGCACCTTGCCGATGACGATATCACTGCCATCCATAAGCTTTGGCTCGATATCACTCGTGAGAAGAGCGGCGCAGATGCCCATCACAAAGAAATCGTTACGGTCGCACTGGCGCGCCTGGAAGAAGCCCTCCGGGGAAACGAGCGCCGCAGCGTGCTTGAACAGATTCGCAACCTGATGCATCAGCGCAGCCAGGCGGAACGTGCCCAGGACAAAGAAGGAAATGGGGGTCCTGAGGGCCGGGACATTTCGTTACGCGCGTCCGATGAACAGTAATATTCAGAAACAAGCTATTCGTTATTTCTGCGCCGTGATTTGGGTCGCCGTCGCAACCGGTTTACTCGCGCCTTTTCATAACCAAATCAATTCCACGACGGTGGCATTGGCGTTCCTGCTCGTCGTCCTCACAGTCGCAATCCTATGGGGAAGCAGACCTGCGCTTATCGCTTCAGTCTTAGCCATGTTGTGCTTCAACTTCTTCTTTCTTCCCCCTTTCTACACTTTCACAATTGCGGATCCGCAGAACTGGGTGGCTCTGACAGCATTCTTCGTGACGGCCCTCGCGGTCGGTCAGCTTTCAGCCCGGGCGAAGCGGCGTGCCGAGGAAGCCGAAACCGGGAGAAGCGAGATCAAGCGTCTTTACGAAGAGTTGCGAGAAGCTTTTGAACGCGCGAGTGAGGCCGAGGCGCTCAGACGAAGTGAACGCTTTAAGTCTGCGCTCTTAGACGCCGTCACGCATGACCTGAGAACACCGCTAACCTCAATCAAGGCGTCCGCAACATTGTTACTCGAGGACCGCGAGGCTACGGATCAGACCGACACTCTGACTTCCGGTGAGCAACAAGACATGTTGAGAGTGATTACCGAGGAGACGGACCGGCTCGACCACTTTGTCGAAAGCATCGTTGACCTGGCCCGGATTGAAGCCGGCGATATGAAGCTGCGTCGTAACTGGGGACCCGTCGATGAAATCATTGACGCTGCTGTTGCGCGAGCGGAGTCACTCATGCAACAGCATCAACTGAGAGTGTTGGTAGAAGACGAACTGCCGATCATCCGCGTTGATGCTCGTGCCGTCGCGGAAGTCATCTATACGCTGGTCGATAACGCTACCAAATACGCGCCCGCCGGAACGTGCATTACCATCGAAGCTGATAGCGCTCCTGGTGAAATGGTGCAAATAGCGGTCGACGACCAGGGAGCCGGCATTCCCTTGTTCCTCAGAGAGCGCGTCTTCGAGAAGTTTTTTCGCGCGACCGACGGCAAAGCAACGAATCCGGATCGCTCGGGCGGAATCGGGATGGGACTGGCGATTGCCAGGGGAATTGTCGAAGCACACGGTGGGCGCATTTGGATCGAGGATGGGACTAATGGTCACGGAACACGCGTGATCTTTACAGTGCCCGTTGGCGACGATGAGCAACCTGCCGTTGCTGATGAAGATGCTCGCGATGCAGCGCTTACAATATAACCACAGACCTTTTTAGAACGATGGAAAATAAGAAACGCATACTAGTCGTTGATGACGAGCAACAGATTACTTTGGTCCTGCGGAGTGGCCTGACGAAGCATGGTTATGACGTAAGAGTCGCCGCTGAAGGTGAATCCGCACTCGAGCTTTTCCATGCGTGGACGCCAGACCTTGTTGTGACCGATGTTTCCATGCCGAATATCAACGGACTGGAACTCTGTCGCCGGCTGCGAGCTTTCTCGGATGTACCGATCATCGTTCTCTCCGTTAAGGGCGACGAGAGCGTCAAGATAGAGGTACTTGATGCAGGCGCTGACGACTATGTCACCAAGCCGTTTGGCATAGGAGAGTTGCTTGCCAGAGTAAGAGCAGCCCTGCGCCGCTCGCCCGTGGCAGCGGACGATAAAGACACGATCATTGAAGAGGGAGACTTCCGCGTTGACCCGCAAACACGCGATGTGTATGTCGCCGGTAAGGATGTGCATCTCTCACCAAAGGAATTTGATCTGCTGCTTTACTTCATTCGTCATCCCGGAAGGGTTTTAACTCACCGGACACTGCTGGCAAAAATCTGGGGTGGAAACTCAGTCGAGCAAACCGAATATCTTCGCGTCTTCGTTCGACATTTGCGCAAAAAGATTGAGCCCGATCCTGCCAGGCCCTGCTACATCCTGACTGACCCGTGGGTTGGCTATCGTTTCGTTCCGGGCAAGTAAAAGCCATAGTAAACAGCACACGGTAAACAGCGGACAGCTCCAACCCACTGTCTTGTGCTGTTTGCTGATTGCCATCCCCGTCTGCCGCCCGCCCGCCTTTACGAACTTTTAATGAACCTTTAAGCCCTTTTTTATCTCAACCTCACTAGCATCATGTTGTGCATAATCGAAGGACCAGAAACGATTGGGTCGTTCATTTTAGCGAGCGAGCTCTCCGCGCTGACTTTTATAAGCTGCCTGTTGAGGCAGGCCGAACGAAGTGGGATCTGGTTACGGCTTGCGGCGCCGTGGGCCTTGCCGGAGGACCAATAGCGGCCACGGTCGGCTTGTTACTTCTGATAATCAACGAGGCGCTCCAAGTATTTGGAAGAGCTAACCATCCCGGTCTGCAAACCCTCGGAAGTGTCCTGCTGATTTCGATCATTCCCCTGGTAATGCTTGGCGCGCATTGCCTCGACAAGCTTGATGAACGAATCGCGAATAATTTACGTCCCTCACCAAATGGATCTGCAACGACCCCACGAAGGCACTTCGCCTGGGGCGCTAAAGCAAAGTAGGCAAGGCATGGCAATAAGAAATAAAGAGCCATTTTCCGGCAGCGTGGCGGGAAGGCAACGTCCTATCCAGTGCGTCACCGAAAACGGCTTCAGCATTATTCGCCGCTCGGAAGTCGAGACATGCGAGGTTTCCGGCACGACAGCCGGGCCGAGGTGTTCGTCGCGCACCGACACGGCGCATGAGTGTCACTTTCTCGTTCACAATCCAAGTGGCTGGGAACGCGACGTGACCGTTGAGTTTGATGACGGCGTGATAGCCGGAATAGAAAACCTGCGAAGAAGTCATTTATCGCTTACCAGTGGCTTTTGGCTCTCCTGCGCCGAGCGGTGCCTGGCGACCTATCTTTGGGAAAACGATGGCTATCCGCCCGGCGGACAACTCACGATAACGGAATTATGTATTGACGAACTACTCCTTGCCGAACACTGGCGAGACTAGAAAAGGATCACTCGTCGTGAAGAAGTGAGAGGCGGAATTGGTAGCGGAATCAGAAAGGGAAGGCTTTGATGAACCAGGGGCATTTTTCCCTGCTCACCCTATTCGGCTTTGTTTGCAGTGTTTTTTCAGTTGCACAAGCGCAGCAGACAATCTTCAACGTCCCTTCGACCGACGTGCTCGACCGCGGCAAGGTTTACGCGGAGTTGGACGTCAGCTTCAAGCCAACTGACTCCACGCTGGTGAACAAGTTCTCTTCATTTGTTCCGCGCGTTGTTGTGGGCGCCGGCAGGCGTGTCGAAGTTGGACTAAACATCACCGGCAACATACAGCCCGGCGCCGACACGACGACTCTGGTACCGGCGATCAAGTGGAAGCCCTATCAGGGAGAAAGCAACGGTGTAGCGATCGTGTTGGGCGATCACCTTTTCTTGCCCGTGCGCAATCGCGGATACAACACAGGCAATTACACCTACGCCGAGATCAGCAAGACCTTTAAAGGCGGCACGCGCCTGACAGCCGGAGGCTACGACTTCACTCGCTTTGTCGTCTCTTCCGCAAATCGCGCGGGCGGACAGTTTGGCTTTGAACACCCGGTTAATAAGAAAATCACGCTGGCGGCAGACTGGTTCACAGGCAAACACAGCGCGGGCTATTTCACGCCAGGCCTGGTTTTCAAAGTTGGTCCGAAAGTAACGGGCTATGCGGGCTATTCAATTGGTAACCAGAATCCTTCGCGTGGAAATCACTTTTTTCTTCTGGAGGTTGGTTACAACTTCAACTAACCAAGCTAATGATGGATCTGATTCTTGTTGCCGCAACGATTTTGTTTTTTATTCTCGCGCTAGCGTACGTGCGCGGCTGCGATAAGCTCCGCTGAGGTTTACTGATGATGAGGTTCGCAGCAGTTCGCTTTATCGACCTTTATGGACTGTTGTTGCTGTTGCGCGCGTATGTGCGACTCCAGCGTTACTGGTGGATTCAGGAGCTGGAAAAGGATAACGAAGATGAATCTTGAGGCAATGCTCGGTCTGGTGTTCTCGGCGCTGCTGCTGATTTATTTGGCCTACGCGCTGTTGCGTCCGGAGAAATTCTGAAAAGCAGGAAACAGGAGTCAGAATTCAGAAGTCAGAAGACTTTAGATTCCGACCCTGAACTTCTGATTCCTCAATTCTGACTCCTGAATTCTGTTTTCTGTTTTCTTGTTTTCTGTTTCCAGAGGCTTATATGACCTTAAACGGCTGGTTACAAATTCTCTTCTTCCTGGCGCTCATACTCGCCGTGACGAAGCCCATGGGCATCTTTATGACCCAGGTCTTCAATCGCGAGCACACCTTCCTGGATCCGCTACTGAGACCCACCGAGCGCCTGATCTACAAACTGACACGCGTAGACGAAAAGCGCGAGATGCGCTGGACGGAATATGCCGTGTCGATGCTGCTGTTCAGCGCAGTTTCGATGCTGATCCTGTATCTGATTCAGCGTTTGCAGGGCCACCTGCCATTCAACCCGCAGCATTTGCCAGGGGTCGACTCCTCAGCAAGCGCCACAGGCGGTTTCGTCGGTTCAGCGTTCAATACCGCTGCCTCGTTTACGACCAACACCAACTGGCAGAGCTACGTGCCTGAAGTAACGATGAGCTATCTGACGCAGATGGCCGGCCTCGCTTACCACAACTTTGTCTCTGCCGCGGTTGGCATCGCGCTGGCTATTGCTTTTATTCGCGGCATCGCACGGCGAGAAATGCAAACGATCGGCAATTTCTGGGTGGACATGACGCGCTCAACGCTCTGGGTGCTGCTGCCGTTCTGCATTGTCGGCGCGCTCGTGCTGGTCTCGCAGGGCGTAGTGCAAAATCTTAGGCCCTACGACACAGCACAGTTGATCGAGAAGCAGAGCGTCGAGGTCGATAAGAAAGACGCCTCCGGTAATGTCATCACCAATCCGGATGGCACTAACGCAAAAGAAACGCAGACCGTCACGACGCAGACGATCGCTCAAGGCCCAGTGGCTTCGCAGGAGATCATCAAAGAGCTCGGCACCAACGGCGGTGGCTTTTTCAACACCAATAGCGCCCATCCCTTCGAGAACCCCACGCCGCTTACAAACCTCTTCGAGATGCTTTGCATCTTCGCGATCTCAGCAGGGCTGACTTACACGCTTGGTCGCATGACCGGATCGCAGAAGCACGGCTGGGCGGTATTTGCCGCGATGGCGGTTTTGTTTTTCGTCGGCGTGGCTGTGGCTTACCGGGCCGAGGCGAAGGGCAACCCCTTGCTGGCGGGGGTGGATCAACAAACGACCGCGCTACAGTCGGGCGGCAATATGGAAGGCAAGGAAGTTCGCTACGGCATCGCTAATTCGACGTTGTGGGCCACCGTCACGACTGATACTTCCTGTGGCGCGGTCAACTCGATGCACGACTCGTACACGCCACTCGGTGGTCTGGTTCCACTTTCCAACATCATGCTGAGCGAAACAATCTTTGGCGGCGTCGGCGCGGGGATGTACGGCGTTTTGATTTACGTAATCCTCGCGGTCTTTATTGCCGGTTTGATGGTCGGGCGTACGCCTGAATATTTGGGAAAGAAAATCGAGTCCTATGATGTGAAAATGGCGATGTTAGTGACACTCGTCTTTCCACTGGTAATTCTGGTCTTCACGGCGATCTCAGTTGTTGCTCCGAGCTTTGGCACATCACAAATCGCCAATTTGGGACCACACGGCTTGTCGGAAATTCTCTATGCTTTCACCGAAGGTGCCGGCAACAACGGCTCGGCCTTCGCGGGCATTTCGGCGAACACCCTTTGGTACAACACGACTATTGGCGTCACGATGCTGATCGGGCGCTTCATGATGATTATTCCGATGCTCGCAATTGCGGGTAATCTCGCACGCAAGAAGATCGTTCCCCCATCGTTGGGAACATTTCCCGTGACTACGCCGCTATTCAGCACGTTGCTGGTTAGCGTGATCGTGATCGTGGGCGCGTTAACTTTCTTTCCGGCACTGAGCCTGGGTCCAATTGTCGAACATTTGTTGATGAACGCAGGAAAGACATTCTGATAGACAAACAAGGCGGAGACCTAAGGATCCGACCCTAGAACTCATGGCAAAGAAACAAGCAATCTGGAACTGGCAAATCGTCAAGCGTGCGATGGTTGATTCATTCATTAAGCTCAATCCGCGCTCGATGATGAAAAATCCGGTCATGTTCGTTGTCGAGGTCGGCAGCGTTTTGACGACGCTCCAACTTATTCGGGGATTCGTCGCGCCCATTCCCGGCGTTACCAATACTAAGTTTGAACTACAAATCACGCTGTGGCTGTGGTTCACAGTATTGTTTGCCAACTTCGCCGAGGCTATGGCTGAAGGCCGTGGCAAAGCCCAGGCGGACAACCTGCGCAAAACCAGGACTGAGACTACGGCAAGACGGATTCGGGACAATGGAAAGTCTGAGGTCGTTTCGGCAACAGCGCTGCGCAAGGATGATGTGGTGCTAGTTGTAGCGGGCGAGTTTATTCCCAGTGATGGCGAAATCATCGAAGGCGTTGCATCGGTTGACGAGTCGGCCATTACGGGAGAATCGGCGCCCGTGATTCGTGAAGCGGGCGGCGATCGTTCGGCCGTCACTGGTGGTACCCGTGTGCTGTCTGACCAGATCAAAATCCGAATCACTTCGAATCCTGGCGAGACATTTATCGACCGCATGATTGCTCTCGTTGAAGGCGCCGCCAGGCAAAAGACGCCAAACGAAATCGCACTAAACATCCTGCTAGCCGGTCTGACCATCATCTTCTTGTTAGCCGTAGTCACACTCCAGCCGTTCGCGATCTATTCCAGTGCGCCGCAGACGATCTTCGTACTTGTCTCGCTGCTCGTCTGTTTGATTCCGACAACCATCGGCGGCTTGCTCTCGGCGATTGGGATTGCGGGTATGGACCGCCTGATCCAACACAATGTGCTCGCGATGTCGGGCCGCGCCGTGGAAGCCGCGGGCGATGTCAATACGCTGTTGCTCGACAAGACCGGCACCATTACGCTGGGCAATCGTCAGGCGACAGCCTTCATTCCGTTGCCGGGAGTCGATGAAAAAGAGTTGGCCGAAGCTGCGCAATTGTCGTCACTGGCGGATGAAACACCCGAGGGCCGTTCAATAGTGGTGCTGGCGAAAGAGAAGTATGGGCTGCGAGGCCGCGAGCTCGCTCCGCATGAGGCAACCTTCGTCGCCTTCACGGCGCAGACCCGCATGTCCGGAGTGGATTTCGACGGGCGCGAAATCCGCAAAGGCGCCGCTGACGCTATAGAAAAATATCTCGGCTCGATTCAGTCTCACCTCGACGGTGATTTGAGTGGCATTGTTGAAAGAATTTCCCGGGAAGGAGGCACCCCACTGGTTGTCGCCGAAGACCGGCTTCCGCTCGGCGTGATTCAACTGAAGGACATTGTCAAAGGCGGCATGGTCGAGCGGTTTAATCAAATGCGACAGATGGGTATCAGGACCGTGATGATCACGGGAGACAATCCGCTCACCGCGGCCACCATTGCGCGCGAAGCGGGAGTTGATGACTTTCTTGCTCAGGCCACGCCGGAAGACAAAATGGCGCTCATCAAGAAAGAACAGGCGGGCGGCAAATTGGTGGCGATGACCGGCGATGGAACTAACGATGCACCCGCGCTGGCCCAGGCGGATGTTGGTGTGGCGATGAATACAGGCACACAAGCGGCGAAGGAAGCCGGCAACATGGTCGACCTCGATTCGAATCCGACCAAGTTGATCGAAATTGTGGAGATCGGCAAGCAACTGCTGATGACTCGCGGCGCGCTCACCACGTTTTCGATTGCCAACGACGTGGCCAAATATTTTGCGATCATTCCGGCAATGTTTGTGGTGGCGTTTCCTGTCTTGAATGCCCTGAACATCATGGGATTGCGCACGCCGCAATCAGCGATTCTCTCAGCGGTGATCTTCAACGCGCTGATCATCATTGCTTTGATTCCGTTGGCGCTGCGCGGCGTCAAGTATCGCGCCATGTCGGCGGCGGCCCTGCTCAGACGTAACTTGCTGATTTACGGCTTTGGCGGATTAGTGGCTCCATTCATCGGCATTAAACTCATTGACATGATTATTCATGCGATTGGACTGGCTTAGAGAAAGGCAGGTCCAATGTCCAACGTCCAAAGTCCAATGTCTGGGTTTTCGGCGTTGACATTGGACATTGGACATTGGACTTTGGACTAAAAACGGACTATGGCATTGAAAAATCTTATTACCGCAATACTGATGACAATCGTTACTACCGTGTTGCTGGGTCTGATCTATCCACTCGTCGTCACGGGGCTCGCGCAGGTGATCTTTCCTGACAAGGCGAATGGTTCACTCATCAGACGTGCAGATGGCACGATTCTCGGATCGCGCTTGCTCGGTCAGCCGTTCTCCTCTCCGGGCTATTTCCGTTCGCGTCCTTCCGCTGCCGGCGCCAATGGCTACGACGGAGGTGCGTCTTCCGGATCAAACCTGGGTCCAACCAATCAGAAATTGATAGACCGGGTGAAAGCTGACGTGGAAAAGGCGCAGGCAGAGAACCCTGGCAAACCCGTGCCGATTGACCTGGTCACAACCTCCGGCTCAGGCCTTGATCCGCACATCTCGCCCGCCGCCGCCGAGTTTCAGGTGCCACGCGTCGCCCGCGAGCGTGGCATCAGTGAAGCTGAGCTAAAGAGAATAGTCGCAGCCCACACGGAGGGCCGGCAGTTTGGCTTTCTGGGTGAGCCGAGAGTGAATGTGCTGGAGCTTAATCTTGATCTTGATGGTAAGTATCTTCTGAAGAAGTAGAATTTTGATGAACGAAAACGGCAACCGCCCATCGCCTGAATCACTTCTCGCTAAACTCAAGGAGAGCAAGCGGGCGCGACTGCGTGTGTACATCGGATCGGCGGCAGGTGTCGGCAAGACGTACAAAATGCTCGAGGAGGCTCATCTTCTAAAAAACCAGGGCATCGATATTTGCATCGGCTTTATCGAGCCCCATGGGCGCGCCGAGACTGAAGCCTTGATCGGCGATCTAGAAACGGTTCCGTTACGGAAGATCGAATATCGCGGTACTACTTTCGAAGAGATGGACGTGGAAGCCATCATCAAACGGCGGCCGGCGGTTGTTCTGGTTGACGAGTTGGCGCATACAAACATTCCCGGCTCAAGAAACCACAAGCGTTATGAAGATGTTCTTGAGATCTTAGACGCCGGCATTTCGGTTATTACCGCCTTCAACGTGCAGCATCTCGAATCGTTGAACGACGCGGTGGCGCGCATCACGGGAGTGCGCATGCGAGAAACCATTCCCGATTGTTTTCTCAAGCGCGCCGACGAGGTCGTTGATGTAGATGTCTCGGTTGATACAATTCGCACGCGCTTGCGTCAGGGCAAGATCTATCCGGTAGAGAAAATCCAGCAGGCTCTAAATAACTTTTTCCGCAAAGGAAATCTCTCGGCATTGAGAGAGCTGGCGTTAAGACAGGTTGCGGTAGACCAGGCAGCAAAGTCGCACGACTACCGCCTGCGCAAGGGACTGGAGCACGCGGCGATTCCTGAAAAGGTAATGGTTGCCATCGCCTCACGCGGAAGTGCCAAACGAATATTACGAGTCGGTTCTCGCATCGCGGGCCGGCTGGCTTCTGACTGGTTTGCCGTGTACGTAGAAATCCCGGATGAAGAGCCGGGGAAAATAAAAGCTGAAGACGAACTGGCGCTAAGAGAAAACATTCGCTTCGCCGAAGGTTTAGGCGCTCGTGTCGTAAAACTCAAAGGCCGACATGTAGCCGATCAACTGATCGACTTTGCGCGCCGCGAGGGCATCACGCATGTTGTGTTTGGTCAGTCAGCGCGTTCCCGCTGGGACTTGCTCATACACGGCTCGGTGATCAATCGTTTTCTGCATGAAGTGCGCGATGCCACTGTCCAGGTTGTTCCTTTGGAGGACGACAGCAAGGACGTCGACTCTTACACGCAGAACCAGCGCCGGGTATAAAGTTCAACTCTGATCAGCTCAGGGTTGGGAAGGTGGGCTTGCTCCGACTGGTTGGCTAACATTCAAGATTCAAAGTACCCAAGAGACCTGAAACACCCTCACCTGATTCCAGCTTCCTTAAGTTCAGAAATCCACTCACTAAACCGTTGCCGGATTTGATCGCGCACCCGGCGGAAGACAGCGAGCCGCGCCGCCTCATCGCCGGTAGCCGCGGCCGGGTCTGCAAAGCTCCAGTGGATTCGTTTTGTCTTTCCGGGAAAAACGGGGCAGCGCTCGTTGGCGTTGTCGCAGACGGTGATGACGTATGCAAACTCTGCGCCCGAGAATTCCGCGACTGACTTGGAACGCTGGCCTGAGATATCAATGCCCAGCTCGCGCATTGCTGCGATCGCGAGCGGCCGCACCTCGCTTGGCTCAACTCCCGCACTAAACGCCTCGAAGCGATCGCCCGCATCGTGACGGAGCAAGCCTTCCGCCATCTGGCTGCGAGCGGAATTGCCGGTACATAAGATCAATACCCGTTTCTTACTCATCGGTTGAGAATTCCTCCTCAGTCAGGTCTTCAGCGGTGGGGACACTCAACATCTGAACCGGGAGCGGACCGGGGTCCCCAAGCGGGCAGTCCGCTTGGGGGTGGTGGATGCGACCGGGTACTGGCACTCAAGTCGGCGTGCTCATTCTTACGAGGCAATATCCAGGTCCGTTTTCGAAGTTGATTCAAGCACCCGGTCGCTACCGCTCCCGGTTCTGATGTTGAGTGCCGCTTTCAATTCGAGATTTTCTCAAACTGACTTATTACCAACGCCTCGCAAACCTGTTCAGCGCTGCTACCCCTATGTTATTTTGTCGCCTTCCAGCCCAGGAAGAATTCAAGCCAATGCTCGAGTAGCAGCAAAGAAACTTCCTACTTTCGTAAGCAGTTGTAAATCATAAACCACAGCAGTCCGTGGTTCTAACTGAAGAGGACAACTATGAAACCGACTCATGTGTTGACAGTAATCACCCGGCCATCATTGCAGTCATTTATTCTGGTTTTGCTCCTGGTCGTTTGCGGTTCACCGGCTGCGATTGCTCAAGACAAGAGCGAAAACAAACTCGACGACACATTTCTCAAGAACCTTACGTTTCGTGCCATCGGCCCGGCAAACATGGGCGGCCGCATCGATGACATCGCGGTCGTCGAAAACAATCCCAGTACATTCTACGTTGGCGCCGCGACCGGCGGCGTTTGGAAAACTACGAACAACGGCACAACCTTCGAACCAATCTTCGACGGCCAGGGCTCTACATCAATTGGCGACATCGCGATTGCGCCTTCCGATCCGAGCATCGTGTGGGTGGGTACGGGCGAGCCTAACAATCGGCAAAGCTCATCCTGGGGCGATGGCATCTATCGGTCATTAGACGCCGGCAAGACCTGGACAAACATGGGACTGCGCGACACCAAACACATCGGCCGCGTGGTCATCGACTCGCGCGATCCAAACATTGTCTACGTCGCTGCTGTGGGCCACCTGTGGGGACCAAACAAAGAGCGCGGCGTATTTAAGACTACCGACGGCGGCAAGACCTGGAGCAACGTGCTCTTCATTAACGAAGACACGGGCGTGATCGATCTGGCAATGGATCC
>JBGQJH010000027.1:0-12022 GCA_041498935.1 Pyrinomonadaceae bacterium
AGCTTCGACTTCAGCGAGCGACTGCCGCCTTTCTCGCCGGCGTTGCAGGTTAACGGCAGCGTAAATTGAGTCCGGCAGATCGTCCGCCTCTATGCGCTTACCGGTTGCAACAATCACCGCGCGCTCCAGCGTGTTCGCGAGCTCCCGCACGTTCCCCGGAAATTGATAATCGCTCAGCAGCGATAGCGCCGCGGGCGAAACATCGCTTACTGGCCGCCCATGTTTAGCCGAGTAAGACTTGACGAAGGCTTGCGCCAGTTCTGACAAGTCTGCCGCGCGCTCGCGCAGCGGGGGAACCTTAATGTGAACAACGTGCAGCCGGTAATACAGGTCTTCACGGAAATGTTGGCGTTTGACCGCGTCAGTCAGATCGACATTGGTCAATGCAATCAAGCGCGCATCCACCTTGATCACCTTGCGGCCGCCGAGTCGCTCGAATTCTCTCGTTTCAATCACGCGCAGGAGCTTCGCCTGCGAGTCTGTAGACAAGTAGGCAATTTCGTCGAGGACCAGGGTGCCGCGATGCGACGCTTCGAGCCGGCCGGGCTTTTCTTCGCTCGCGCCGGTGAAAGCGCCGCGTTCATAACCAAAAAGCTCGGCTTCCAGCAGACCGCTGGGAAGCGTCGCGCAATCAATCTTCACAAACGACTGGGCTGCCCGCCCCGACTTGGAGTGGATATAGAAAGCGAGTGCGTCTTTGCCGACGCCTGATTCTCCCGTTACCAGGACGTTCGCGTCCGTCGCAGCAACCCGATCAGCGAGACGAACAGCCTCGCTCATTGCTTCTGAACGCGCGACGATGTCGATCACGATTCACTTCTCAAAGAACTATTGACGCTCGCAAGAGCGGGCGGCAGCTCAACCGGCTTCGATTCTCGCCAAAGCCTTTCCAGGTCGTAAAACTTTCGCGCCTTTTCATCAAAGATGTGCACCACGAAATCGCCATAGTCGAGCAGGATCCATTCCGCCGTTTTGTAACCTTCGACGCGGGCCGCGGGCGTGCCTGCCTTCTTCAGCGTTTCCACTATCTCGTCAGCAATTGCCTGCACCTGCCGCTCGTTGGTTCCGCTGGTTATTACAAAGTAATCAGTGAAGCTGGCGATCTCGCGCAAATCCAATATGACGCTATTAATCGCCTTCTTCTCGCCGGCGGCGTTAAGGGCAATCAGGATTCTTTCGTCGAGCTCTCCCGATACTGGCTCCTTCGGTGTGGGCTTGAGTAAACTCCCGCTCGTTGTAGGGTTTAGTGATTGTTCCTTGGCAGGTGAATTATGCTTCATGCGTATTTCTATAAAGTTTGTACTTTCTTATGTAATCCGCCACTTCGAGCGGCACGAGTTTGTCTAAATCCTCACTGCGATTTTCGCGGGCCGCTTGCCTGACTTCCGTAGCTGAAACGTCATGCATGACCGCGTCGGTGACGAATATCTTTGGCGCGCCGGCCCCAACCATTTGAGAACAACGCTGCGGTGTTAAGCCCCGCACATCAACAACACCTGCTGCCGTCTCGGCGCCAACATGTTCGGCGGAGACTTCATAGCCCGGCCGCGTGATCACGATCAGGTTGGCTAACGTAACCAGGCGCTGCCACTCCCGCCAGGTAGTGATCTCTGCCCATGAGTCGGCCCCCATGACGAAAAAAAGATCGGCTGACTCTCCGAAACACGAGTGAAAGTGAAAGAGCGTATCAACCGTATACTGGCGTTCAGGCCCTTCCAGTTCCAGGGTCGAAATACAAAGCCGCCGGTCTGCCTTCGTTGCCAGCGCCAACATCGCGTAGCGATGCAGCGACGACGAAACTCGGGCGTCCACCTTATGCGGCGCGACCCGGGCCGGCATAAATAGAAACTCGTCGATGGCAAATAACTGGGAAACTCTTCGGGCGACTGCGAGATGGCCCGCATGAACTGGATCAAACGTGCCGCCGTAAATAGCAATACGCTTCCGCTGTTCCATCATTGTTGGACAGACATTCGTGTCTGTCTGTTCCGAGCGCTTCAATTCAACACCGGGACAGGCAGGAATGCCTGTCCTACAGCGCAAGTTCAATTAGACCGGCCTGCCGGCACGCGTCTGCGTCTGTTAGCTCATTAAGTTTCGCGGCGATTGCGGCAACCAGCTCCTTCGTGCCTTTGTTCGTCACCGACGAAATCTCATAGAACGGTAATCCTTCTGCCGCTGCCTGGTTTCTCAAAGACTCCAGCCGCGCTGGTTCGTCGAGCGCGTCAATTTTTGTGGCCACAACGATCTGCGGCCGGTTCGCCAACTCCGGGTTGTACGCCCGCAACTCGTGATTCACCGTCAGATAATCAGCGACTGGATCGCGTCCCGATGCAGAGGAAACATCCACCAGATGAAGCAGCAGTTTGGTTCGTTCGATATGACGTAGAAAACGGTCGCCCAGGCCGGCGCCTTCGTGCGCCCCCTCAATCAGCCCGGGAATATCCGCCACTACAAAGGTGCGAAAATCGCCGAGATCAACTACGCCCAGATGCGGCTCGAGTGTGGTGAACGGATAGTCGGCAATCTTCGGCTTAGCTGCCGAGATCGTCGAGATAAACGTCGACTTACCGGCGTTAGGAAATCCCACCAGTCCGACGTCGGCAAGCAGTTTTAGCTCAAGCTGCAACTCCAGCTCTTCGCCCTCACTTCCGATCTGGTGATAACGTGGAGCGCGATTGGTGGAGGTGGCAAAGTGAGAGTTACCAAAGCCGCCTCGTCCACCTTTCGCCGCGAGCCAACGCGCGCCGTCGGCAGCCAGGTCCTGCAAGAGTTCTCCTGATGTGCTGTCAAAGATCTGAGTACCAACGGGCACTCTTACAATCCAGTCTTCGCCTTCCCGCCCTGAGCAGTTGGAGCCTTCTCCGTGCCGGCCGCGTTCGGCAATGTGTTCCGGGTTATAACGAAGGTGAAGCAAAGTGTTGAGAGAGGAATCAGCAACGATCCAGACATCCCCGCCACGTCCGCCATCGCCGCCCGAAGGACCACCGCGAGGCACAAATTTCTCTCGACGAAAAGCCGTTACGCCATTGCCGCCCCTGCCCCCCTGGACCCGAATCTTGACACGATCAATAAACATCTAATCGAAAGCGACGCCCGGCGCTAAGTCTATGACTTGGCTCAGGCGTCGCGTGATAGCGGTGTTTCGTTTGCACGGCCTATGCTGAAGACGCCTGCTCCTGCGGATAGACACTGATAAATTTTCCAGTGCGACCCTTGTCTTCAAACTTCACCACCCCGGCGACCAGGGCAAACAGTGTGTCGTCCTTACCGCGGCCGACGTTTTTTCCGGGTTTCCATTTCGTGCCGCGCTGCCGGGCAAGAATGTTGCCGCCGAGAACGCTTTCGCCGCCAAACTTCTTGAGACCCAGCCGCTGCGAATTAGAGTCGCGGCCGTTCCGAGAAGAACCAACTCCCTTTTTATGTGCCATTCTGAGATTTGAGATTTCAGATTTCAGATTTCAGATTTGAGAACACTAAAGCCCGGACGTAATCCCAAATCAAAAATCGCAGATCAAAAATCCGTTCCTCCTATCCAATCGAATCAATTGTTATCGTCGTGTAACCCTGACGGTGGCCTTGTTTGCGTTTGTAGTGTTTACGACGCTTCTTCTTGAAAACTACGATCTTGGCGCCGCGACCGTGGTCAACCACAGTTGCGGAAACCTTCGCTGCGCCAACTACTGGCGCGTCAGACTCTTTCCCATCGCCACCGTCGCCAGCGGTCAACAGCGCATCCAGTTCAATTGATTTGCCGGCTTCCGCCGCAATTGAAGGGATACGAATCGTGCTGCCCTTTTCCACGACAAATTGCTTGCCGCCTGCCTTAATAACTGCGTATGCCATCTCTTTATCCCCTCAGACGAGCCAAGTCGCCATCGAAAAGTCGTTTATTATAGGCATCTCACTCGCAAACGGCAACCGCTCACGCTTACCCCACAAGAGCCCCGACACTGCTTTCGCGTTTCAGCATTTTTGTCCCATTTTGCGCCAGGAAATGCTCCATGAAGCTGGTGGAGAAGTCGCCCGCCTTAAACTTAGGATCGTCCATGATCTTCAGGTGCAGCGGGATCGTCGTCTTGATACCTTCAATAACCATCACCTCCAGCGCCCGCTTCATGCGCGCGATGGCCAAATCGCGCGTACGTGCGTGCGTGATTACTTTCCCTATCATCGAATCGTAAAAGGGTGGCACGCTGTAACCGGCATACACGTAAGTATCAACGCGAACGCCCGGCCCGCCAGGCAGGTTGAAAGCAGTAATCAAACCCGGTGACGGCGCAAAAGTTTCCGGGTTTTCAGCATTGATGCGGCACTCTATCGCGTGGCCTACGATCAGAAGATCGTCCTGCGTATATCCAAGGCGCTCGCCCTCGGCGATCCTGATCTGGTTACGCACGATGTCAGCCAGCGTCACCATCTCGGTTACGGCGTGCTCAACCTGAATGCGCGTATTCATCTCCATGAAGTAGAACTTGTTGTCTTTATCCAGCAGAAACTCGACCGTACCCGCGCTCGCATAGCCCAGCTTCTTACAGGCGGCAACTGCCGCATCGCCCATTTGATTACGCAACTCCGGTGACAACACCGGCGAAGGAGCTTCCTCCAATAACTTCTGGTGACGCCGCTGGATCGAGCATTCCCGTTCGCCGAGATGAATGCAGTTGCCGTATTCGTCAGCCAAAACCTGAATCTCGATGTGGCGCGGGTCCTGTAGGTAGCGTTCGATGTAGACGCTGCCGTCCTTGAAAGCAGCGGCCGCTTCAGTCGATGCGGTTTCCAGAGCTTTGCCCAGTTCATCTTCGGAGTGGACGATGCGCATGCCGCGACCACCGCCTCCGGCGGACGCTTTGACGATTACCGGAAATCCAATCTCGCGCGCTAAACGTAAACCCTCGGCCTCCGAAGTCACCGGCTCCGGACTACCAGGCAGCACTGGCAAGCCGGCCTCTGCCATCGCGCGGCGAGCTTCAACCTTGTCACCCATCAAACGAATTATGCCTGCCGGGGGGCCGATGAACTTGATATTGCAGGCGGCACAAATCTCAGCAAAGTAGGACGATTCGGCCAGGAAACCGTACCCCGGGTGAATCGCGTCGACGTTAAAGATTTCGGCTGTACTAATGATGGCGGGAATGTTCAGGTAGCTTTGCGCGGAAGGCGCCGGCCCGATGCACGCAGCTTCGTCAGCATAGCGCACATGAAGCGAATCGCGATCGACGTCGCTATGGACGGCAACGGTGCGGATGCCCATCTCTTTGCACGTCCAGATAATACGGCAGGCGATCTCGCCTCGATTGGCGATCAGTATTTTCTTGAACTTTCTAATCTCCGGCTTCATCTTTTGTCCAACGTCCAATGTCCAAAGTCCAAAGTCATTCTGCCCTGGCGGACGTGAGACTTTGGACTTTGGACATTGGGCTTACTTCTTAATGCCGAACAGCGGCTGGCCATACTCAACTGGCTGTCCGTTTTCAACGTAAATCTTCGCGACTTCGCCAGTAGTCTCAGCCTGAATTTCGTTCATCAACTTCATTGCCTCGATGATGCAAACAACTGTATCGGGCTCCACGTGGCTGCCTATTTTCACGAACGCCTCGGCGTTTGGAGACGACGCGCGATAGAAGGTTCCGACTATCGGAGAAGGGATGATGTAAAGGTCTTGATCTTCAGACGCCGCCGTCTGGGCCTTTGCTCCCGGATGGGATGGCACCGATATAGACGAGACCGTAGTGGTAACAGCCGGGGAACCACTCGGCATAGTTGCCGCCAACGCCTGAGCCGAATTAACGCCGCCGGCAGCGGCTTCACTGACCTCTGCCCCGCGGCGAAACCGGACTCGAAAACCTTCGCGCTCGAGTTCAAACTCGGTAAAGTCGTGCTCACGAATTAACTGAATGAGCTCACGCAACTCACCCATGTTTACCGAAGTCTCAGAGCCTGGCGACCGACTGCGGCGACGACGACCGCGTCCGCGATCGCTCGAAACTTCGCCTTCGCTTTCCAGCTGGACTTCGGCCTCTGCTTTTTGGCTTTCGTGATCGTTCATCTCTTTTCGCCGTTAACTCATTCCGCGAAAACTCTTGCACCCTATCAAAGTGTTGAGCCCCAAAAGACTCGGGTTGGCGTTACCGCTGGTCAATTGGGGCATTCCCGACCGAGGTTGCACATTGGGCCCTCGGCGCTAATCAAACGTTTGAATCTATTTCTCTTCGCCTGCACCAGACTCCGGTGCGGCGGTCTCGACTGACGCCTCACTCGAAGTGGTGTCCGGCATCTCTTCCGACGCAGTCTTGTCGGAGGCTTTCAGCGTGTCGGTCGCTTCTTTTTGCGCGGCCCTGTCGTGTCCTGCGGCGGTCGTGCTCTTCGCCTCAGTGGCCTTTTTCTTTTTTGCACCAGCAGGCTTTCGCTTCTTTGCTGCTTCGAGGGCGGCGCGCTCGGCCTGATTGTCAACCAACTCAATTATCGCCAGTTCGGCGTTGTCGCCGGCGCGGCGACCGAGTTTGAAAATCCGTGTGTAGCCGCCGGGTCGATCCTTGTAGCGCTCTCCGAGTTCATCAAACAAACGTTTCAGGGCCGCGACGCCGGCAGTTCGCGGCAGGCGCAACTGTCCGCGCTTTCCTGTCAATGCCGACTGCTGCATGTTTCCCGCGTGGAAGAAACCTGCCGCCTGGCGACGCAGGTGCAGGGCGCGCGCGCCAGCATCTTCGCCTTCAAGGCCATTAGCGCGGCGAGAAAGGGTGATAGCCCGCTCGACAAAAGGCCTTAGCTCTTTTGCTTTCGGAAGCGTGGTGACAATGCGCTCGTCGCGAGAATTGATCAGCGAGACGGCAAGATTGCGAAGCATTGACATGCGATGTTCGCTTGTTCGACCAAGTTTGCGATGTGCTTTTAGGTGTCGCATGACTCTAAAGACCCGTGGTGTCAGTAATCATCCTCGTGTTAACGCCGGCGAGCGCTGAAACTCTCTTACAATTCGTCGTCGGCGAAGTCGCTTAAATCGGCGCCGTCGCGACCGCCCGTTCCCGGGATTGGGTTTCCCTGTTCGTCGAATTCCATGCCAAAGTCCAGACCCATCCCGTTCAAGATTTCCTTGATTTCGTTGAGCGACTTCTTGCCGAAATTCTTGGTGGCCAGCATTTCGCGCTCGCTGCGCTGAACGAGATCGCGAATCGTTCTGATATCCGCGTTCTTCAAACAGTTGTAAGAGCGTACGGACAATTCAAGCTCGTCAACCGAACGATCCAGTTGATCGTTACGCGGCAGCGGCGGCCGCTCTATCTTGGAATAAGCGAAATCGTCCGTGTCCTCTTCAAAGTTAATGAAGATCGACATGTGATCCTTGATCAACTTTGCTGCCAGACCAATCGAGTCTTCCGGCTTGACGGAGCCATCCGTCCAAACTTCAATCGTCAGTTTGTCAAACTCCGTGTTCTGTCCGAGACGCGCCGCCTCCACCGTGTAATTAACCTTCTTAACCGGCGTGTGCACGGAATCAATCGGTATGTAACCGAGCGAGAGATCTTCGTCGAAATTCCTATCGGCCGAAACGTAACCGCGCCCGCGCTTCAACCGCATTTCAATTTTTAGCGAACCACCTTCACTGACTGTCGCTATGTGCACCGAGGGGTCCAGGACTTCTACGTCCGCATCAGCTTCGATATCCGCGGCAGTAACTTCCCCCGCCGAGTCTTTCGAAATCCGCAGAGTCTTCGACTCGTTGCCGTGTAATTTGAAGGGCACCTGCTTCAGATTAAGAATCACGTCTGTCGCATCTTCGACCACCCCCTTGATCGAGGAGAACTCGTGCTCGACCCCTTCAATCTTCACGGCGGTAACTGCCGCCCCCTCAATCGAAGAAAGCAGTGCTCGTCGCAACGAATTGCCAACGGTGGTGCCAAAGCCGCGCTCGAAAGGCTGCGCGGAGAAGCGGCCATACCGTTCCGTGAGTGTCTCAGCGTCCGCCGCCAGACGACGAGGCATCTGAAATCCGGTCCAGAGATTATTTTGATCCATAGCCATAGCGTTTTAGGTCCCGATTTTAGAAAAGCGGTTATCCGCCGTAGCTGCGATTCCCTTCGCAGCTGGCGGGTCTCTAATTACTTACTATAAAGCTCAACGATGAGCTGCTCGTTGATCGAGCGGTCAATATCTTCGCGCGCCGGCAGGCCGCTGATGCGAGCCGACATCTCCCCGCCATCCTGTGAAATCCACGACGGACGTCCGCGCCCGGAGGCGGTCTGCCAGGCGCCTTCGATATGCGGATTCTTGCGGCTTCCCTCTTTGATACTGATTACCTCACCGGCCCTGACTTGATACGACGGAATATCTACTTTTTTTCCGTTGACCAGAACATGACCGTGATTAACCAATTGACGTGCTTGTCGGCGAGAGGTTGAAAACCCGGCGCGGTAAACTGAGTTATCGAGACGACGCTCGAGCAGGAACAACAGGTTCTCACCCGTGATTCCCTTCATGCGCGCCGCGCGTTCGAAATAATTACGGAACTGTCCTTCAAGGATGAAGTAGATACGCTTGACCTTCTGCTTTTCGCGCAACTGCTGGCCATAGCCGACCAGCGCCTTGCCCCGACGCATCGAGTTGCCGTGTTGTCCGGGCGGTTGGGTACCGCGTTTTTCAATTGGACAAGAAGGCTTGTAGCACCTGTCACCCTTGAGAAAAAGCTTTGCGCCTTCGCGGCGGCATAAGCGGCACACCGCATCTCTATACCTAGCCAACTGTTTTCTGCCTCCAGTCTAAATTCGACGGAAAAGTTTACAGGCTGCGTCTTTTGCAATCTAAGATCTCAAATCTAAGAACGGACGCTGGCCCTTCATCCTTTAGGTTATTCAAATCTCACATCGGCGATCTCAAATTCGAGATCGCCGATTTCAAAAACAAGTAACTAAACTCTTCGCCGCTTGGGCGGACGACAACCATTGTGTGGAATGGGCGTCGTGTCGCGAATCGTCACTACCCTGATCCCGGCATTGGCAATCGCCCGAATCGCGGATTCGCGGCCACCCCCTGGCCCTTTGACGCGAACCTCACACTGCTGCATGCCGGCCTCGTGTGCTTTTTTCGCGGCTTCGTAGGCGGCCTGCTGGGCAGCAAAAGGAGTCCCTTTGCGCGAACCTCTAAACCCGCGCGCGCCGGCCGACGATTGCGCGATGAGATTACCTTCCAGGTCGGTAATCGAGATCATTGTATTGTTGAAAGAGGCGGCAACGTGGGCGATGCCCACTGGGACATTCTTCTTCTCTTTCTTACGAAAAACTTTTTTCTTTCCAGTAGCTTTTGCCATAACTTTGTCAGCAGTCAGTAGTCAGCCAGGTTTACAACCCCCCACGATCAACGGAAAAATGACTATCTCTTATTTCTTTCCTGGAGCCTTCTTCTTCGCAACCGTCATACGTCTTGGGCCTTTGCGAGTGCGTGCGTTGGTGTGTGTGCGTTGACCGCGAACCGGCAACCCCCGCCGGTGACGCAGGCCTCGGTAGCACCCGATGTCCATCAACCGCTTGATGTCCATCTGCATCCGCTTCCGCAGGTCGCCTTCGATTTCGCCCTGGGCTTCGAGTATTGCCCTGATACGGCTCAGTTCGTCCTCGTTCAGGTCTCGAATGCGAGTATCAACATTGACTGCGGCTTCAGTGAGTATCGAGCTTGCGCGCGAACGACCGATACCGTAGATGTATGTCAGCCCAACCTCAGCCCGTTTGTTCGGTGGAAGATCGACGCCAGCTACACGTGCCATTTTTAGTAAGTGCTCTCCAGTGCACTCTGGGTTGCTACTTGCCTTTCGATCGGCAATCGCAAATCCAAAAGCGAAAAATAGTTTATCCCTGCCGCTGTTTATGTTTTGGGTTGACGCAAATCACCCGCACCACTCCCTTGCGGTGAATGACTTTGCACTTGTCGCACATTTTTTTTACCGAAGCTCGAACTTTCATTTAGTCAACCCTCAAGTCTTCTCAGCTCAAAATCACGGTACGGCTGTTACTTGTATCGATAGGTAATTCGGCCGCGATTCAGGTCGTAAGGGGAAAGCTCTACCAACACTCGATCGCCTGGAAGAATCCGAATAAAATGCTTCCGCATCTTACCCGAAACATGAGCCAGCACTTGATGCTGGCTGTCTTCCAACTCAACCCGAAACATAGCGTTAGGCAAAGTCTCAAGGACCTTGGCCATAACTTCTATAGCTTCTTCCTTCGCCATATCCGCTCAGAACGAATTTTGCCTGTACCGACAAACTGCAAATAGTAACATGCCGACATGGCTTTGCCAAGCCGCGCTGGCCGTTAGGGTTACGGCTTCAACTTGAAGTCGCAATCTCGCCTTTGGCGGCTCCCGGAAACGCCTGGGCGTCGATTCTGGTGAGCACTTTCGGGCCTTCTTCGGTAATGGCGATGGTGTGCTCAGCGTGCGCACTGGGTTTCCCGTCCAATGTCACTACCGTCCAGCCGTCCGCTAAAACCTTGGTGTGATGAGTCCCCAGGTTAATCATTGGCTCAACGGCAAACACGTATCCGGCCTTTATTTTGGGACCCTGCCCCGGCTTGCCGTAATTTGGTATCTGCGGATCTTCGTGCATGCGCCGACCAATTCCGTGACCTACATACTCACGCACAACCGAATACCCTTGGGCTTCGGCATGCTGCTGTACCGCGGCGCCAATATCTCCTAAGTGCTTCCCCGGCCGGCACTGCTCAATCGCAAGCTCCAGACACTCCTCGGTAACACGAACCAGCGCCAACCAGGCTTCGCTCACTTTCCCAACCGGAACGGTTGTCGCGGTGTCGCCGACAAACCCGTCGAGCGTTACACCACAATCGATTGAAAATATGTCCCCTTCCTTCAGTTCGTATTCTGAAGGAAAACCGTGAACTACCTGCTCATTAACCGACGCGCAGATGGAATAAGGAAAGCCGTGATAGCCCTTGAACGTGGGCAGCCCGCCGGCATCGCGGATCATCTTCTCCGCGGCCCGATCGATTTCAATAGTGGTGACGCCGGGTTTGACCAGCTTCTTTAGCTCCCGGAGAACGAGTCCGGTGAGCTGTCCTGCGGCCCGCATTTTTTCCAGCTCTTTTTTTGACTTCCCAATAATCATAAACAACGGTCATGGGTCAAAAGTGAAGAGTGAAAAGTAAAAACCATCACTCTTTACTCTCCACTCGTCACTCTTCACTCGTCACTATCTTCACGATGTCCTGGTAGATCACTTCAGGTTTCCTGGTGCCATCGACAACGTGCAGTACCTTCGCGGCTTTATAATAATCGAGCAGGGGTCGCGTCTGCTCCTCGTAAGTGGTAAGGCGCGCCTGCACCGTGTCCGGGTTATCGTCTGATCGATGGTGGAGCTGAACCTGAGGATGCAGGTCGCAAACGTTATCAAACTTCGGCGGCTTGAAATAAACGTTATAGATTTCACCGCAGACGGGACAGTTTCGTCGGCCCACCATGCGCTTCGCCAGCAACTCGCGCGGCATCTCGATTTCAATGGCCTGAATCTTCTTCCCCTGCTCAAGCGCCAGTTTCTCCAGCATTGCCGCCTGTGCCGGCGTGCGCGGGAAGCCGTCAAGGATGTAACCGTGATTGCAATCGTCTTGAGCAGTTCGCTCACGGACCACCCGGATAGTCAGATCGTCCGGCACTAGTTGGCCGGCTTCCATCAGCGCTCTCACCTCGGCCGCCAGTGGCGTTTGCGCTTCCTTGAGCGCGCGAAACATGTCGCCAGTCGAAACTTGTGGCAGATTCAGGCGTTCATGAAGCAAGCGCGCCTGCGTGCCTTTTCCAGCACCAGGCGCACCCATCAAGACTATGATTTTCGACATGCAAGAGATGTCAGATGCCGGATGCTAGGTGCTAGAGACAGAATGACCACCATCCAGCATCTGACATCTAACATCTGCCTTTAGGCCCTTCGTCCGCGGAGACGTCCGCCACCGCCAAGGAATCCTTCGTAATTTCGCATCACGAGTTGGGCCTCTATTTGGGCCACTGTGTCCATGGCCAC